>JAZRYQ010000235.1:0-13956 GCA_045600805.1 Candidatus Alloscillospira sp.
AAGATCCTGCACTACAACAGAACAGGCACAGGCGGAAACCCGATCGGTCACTTTTCGGCAAATTACTCCGTCGCTATCGGCAAGGGCTTCAAGGCCGTCAAAGAAGAAGCGCTTGCAAAGCTTGCCGAAATGAACGGAAACCTCATGAACGGCGATGCGCAGAAGCATCTGTTCTATCGCTCGATCGTGATTTACTGTGACGCGGTCATCCTGCTTGCAAAGCGTTACGCGGCTGAATGCGAGCGCATGTCAAAACTCGAAAAATATACGGACGAGCGCCGCGCGGAGCTAAAAAGGATGGCGGATTCTTTAAACCACATCATCGAATATCCTGCACGCAATTTCTGGGAAGCTGTACAGGCAGCGTATATTTATCATCTCACGCTTTGCTTTGAAGGACAGCTCCACGGACTTACGTTCGGAAGATTTGACCAGTACACCGGTAAATATCTTGACAAAGAGCTTGCAGACGGTACGATAACGCTTGACAGAGCGCAGGAAATCGTTGACTGCTTCTTCCTCAAAATCTCCGAAGCTGTCGTGTCAAAAACGACGGCTGCGGCTGTCAATTCCGGCGGATATTCCTCCGGTCAGCATATGTCGCTCGGCGGCGTAAAGCGCGACGGCACGGACGCGACAAATGAGGTATCATATCTTATGCTCAACGCCATGGCGAGACTCCAGCTTCATGAGCCGCCGCTTTCCCTCCGAATTCACAAAGGAACGCCGGATAAGCTTTGGGAAGCGTCCATTGAATGTACGAAAACGGTCGGCGGCATCCCGACGCTTCAGAATGACGATATCATCATCCCGACGCTTTTAGAGCGCGGTTTTACTCTCGAGGATGCAAGAGATTACTGCATCATCGGCTGCGTTGAGCCGGCAGGAGCGGGAAATGACTTCCCGTGCTGCGGCGGTCTCGGCAGAGCGACCTATCTCAATATGGGCAACCTCATCACGCTGCTTATCAATAACGGCGTCAATAAGCTCACAGGCGCGGATACAAAATTCGGCACCGGATATCTGTATGATTACAAGAGCTTTGATGAGGTCATGGACGCATACAGAAAGCACGTCGAGCATTACGTTCACTGGCATGTTTCCATGTCAAACCTTTTCTGGCTTGCGTATCGTGATATGATGCCGATCCCCGCGCTTTCAGCGACCATGACAGGCTGCATGGAATCCGGAAAAGATGTCATGTACGGCGGAGCCAAATACAATTCCTCCGGCTCCTCGGGCGTCGGGTGTGCCAACGTCGCGGACAGCCTTGCCGTTATCAAATATATGTGCTTTGACAAAAAGCTCTGTACGACGCGCGAATTATACGACGCGCTGATGGCGGACTGGGAGGGCTATGAGCCGCTCAGACAGACAATTCTGAACGATGTTCCGAGATACGGAAACGACATAAAATACGTTGACGATATCGCAGCCGAGGCGATGGAGATTTTTGCCGCCGAGTTTTTGAAATGCACCAATGACCGCGGCAGCGTATGGCAGGCGGGCATTTACCCCGTATCAACGCACATAGTAAACGGCAAACGCTGCTGGGCAACGCCGGACGGACGAAAAGCCATGGAGCCGCTGGCAGAGGGCGTTTCTCCGAAGCAGGGGCTTGACAAAAACGGCCCTGCCGCTGTTTTAAAATCCGTTTCCGCGATCAATCATTCGACCTACCGTAACGGCACGCTGCTCAACATGAAATTCCATCCTGCAACCGTACAGGGCGACGAGGGCAACAGGAAGCTTCGCAATCTTGTTGAGACCTTCTTCGCACTCGGCGGTATGCATATTCAGTACAACGTCGTCGGCGGTGACCAGCTCCGTGAAGCCCAGAAAGACCCCGAAGCACACAAGAATCTCGTCATACGCATCGCGGGCTTCTCGGCGTATTTTGTGGAGCTTGACCAGTCGCTTCAAAATGACCTCATTTCAAGAACTGACCAATTAGCATAAATTTAATTTAACGGGTGAAATATTATGATTAAACACATTGTAACAGCAAAGCTTAAAGAGTACACACAGGAAAATTTAAAGGCGCAGATGGATCTTATGCTTTCCATGAAGGAGCATATTCCGTCCATCAAGGAGCATGAAGTTCACGCAGACTTTTTCCATGCCCCTGTTTCTTATGATATCGTTGCCATTTCCACATTTGAGACCATGGACGATTTCAAAGCGTATATCTCGCATCCGTATCACACGGGCGTCGTGATGAAGGAATCGGATAAATACGTTTCCGAGCTCAAAATCACGGATTACGAATACTAAATCATCCCTGCTCCGACAAGAGCACCGAATTTAGCGCCCGGTGCTCTTGCTTTTGCTTATTTGCGGAGGTAAAGAAGTTATGAGTAAAATGATCGATTATTACGATATGATTTTTAAGAGAAAGTCTTTTCATTTGTTTCGGGGTGTCGGAAACGAAGCGTTAACGCAGGATGAGCTTGCCGCAATCGAAAAGGCATACGCGGATTTTGCTTCGCTCTGCCCTGACATCAAAACAGCGATCCGTATCGTTCCGGCAAGCAAGGTGAATTTGAAGCGGGATGCAGAGTACTGCATTTTGATTTACAGCGAGAAGAAAGACAATTATTTGATAAATGTCGGGTACATCGGTGAGCAGCTTGACCTTTGGCTGGTGAAACAAAATATCGGGAGCCTGTGGTTCGGCATCGGCAAGCCGGACGAGCCGACCTATAACGGTTTGAGCTTTGTCATTATGATCGCGATCCATAAGGTGAACGACGATACCAAGTTCAGAAAAGATATGTTCAAGGCAAAGCGTAAACCGCTTTTGGAGGTCTGGTCAGGTGACGATCTCGGTATTGCGGACATTACCCGCTTTGCGCCGAGCGCCTGCAATACCCAGCCGTGGTATACGGAAAACAAAAACGGTGAACTGACCGTTTTCCGCTATAAAAAACCGGGCAAACGCGGTATTATGCCGGCATCTTCCGTGACCTATTACAACCGCATGGATATTGGCATTTATCTGTGTATTTTAGAAATATGCCTTTATAAAAAGAATATTGAATTTGAACGCAGACTGTTCATAGATAACGGTGATGACGCTGAGCTGACAAAAGCTGCGGTGTATAAGCTTGCGTGAATTTTATAGCTTTGCAGCGCTCTGAAACGAATTCTGCTCCGTCCGGAATCCAAATGCTTATGTTTTGTTTCCGGACGGAGCTTTATTTTTATGAAACGGATTGATTCCGGGGGCAGTCTGTGCTATAATAGTAGAAAGTTCTACTATTTGAGGAGGCTTGCAATGGATTATCAAATACTCAATCTTCTGTTTCGCTGTAACAAGGAGTTCAGCCACGAGAAAATTCGCAGGCATGAATTGAGCGATACGGAATGTATGATCTGTTCCTACATATTTTCGCACGAAAACTGCTCACAGGATGATGTGTCTGTTGCGCTGAAAACAGACAAAACGACCGTCGGAAAAGCGCTTGCTTCGCTTGAAAAGAAAAGCTGCGTTCTGCGTATACAGGACGCGGCAGACAAACGCATCAAACGCCTTTGCCTTACCGAAACAGGCCGGCAAAAAGTATCTGAGCTTGTTGATATCCACAATAACTGGCTATCGGAAATAATGAACTGCCTGTCCCCGGCGGAACAAAAGCAATTTGAAAATTACTGCGGACGGCTTCTCGCCGCCGCGGAAAAACTGACGAGAGGCGGAGGAGAGCGCAAATGAATCATAATAATAAAACATCGGCAATCGAATCCTTCAAAACCGATTCCATTCCGAAAATAGTTATCAAAAACAGTATTCCGGCGCTCATCGCCATGATCATGGTCATGGTCTATAACCTTGCGGATACATTCTTTTTGGGGCTTACCCATAATGATTTAATGGTCACGGCGGTATCGTTCGCCACGCCGCTGTTTATGATTTTCATGTCGCTCGGCACGCTGTTCGGCGTCGGCGGGACATCGGTCATCTCCCGCGCGCTCGGCGAGGGCAAAACCGAATACGCCAAGAAAGCCTGCTCCTTCTGTATGTGGGCGTGTGTTGCCGTCGGCGGCATTATGATGGCTGTTCTTTGGGTATTTCTTGATGATGTGACCGTTATGCTCGGCGCAAGCGCCGACAGCATTGGGCTGACAAAGAATTATCTCCGCATTGCCATTGGCTGCGGCGTGTTCTCCATGATCTCCAACTGCTTTTCCTCTATCGTCCGTACCGAAGGAGAGGCAATGAAAGCCATGACCGGTACACTCATCGGCAATCTGCTCAATATGATCCTCGACCCGATTTTTATTCTCGGCTTCAAATGGGGCGTGGCCGGAGCGGCGGTCGCTACCGTCATCGGAAATATCGTTGCGGCGGGGTATTATATCCTGTATTTCCTGAAAGGTAAATCCGCCCTGTCCGTCAGTCCGAAATACTTCTCCGTGAAAGACAAGATACTCTCCGGCATCCTTTCGGTCGGTATTTCCGCATCCCTTGCCAATCTGCTCGTCAGTGTTTCTTCTATCGTTGTCAATTCACAGCTTTCGGGATATGAAAGCGGCGATATGCTCGTCGCCGGATACGGCGTGACGGCAAAGGTCATTATGATCGTCACCCTCATCGGGATCGGCATCGGCAGCGGCGTGCAGCCGTTTCTCGGCTACTGCTACGGCGCAAAAGAAAAGAAGCGGCTTGTCGGCGGCATTCGCTTCTCCGCGCTGTTCGGGCTTGTGTTCTGCGCCGTTATTTCCGCTCTCTGCTATATCTTTGCCGAGCCCATCGTCAAAGTCTTTCTGACCGATATGACCGCCCTTGAATCGGGCGTGCATTTCACACGCATCCTGATGAGCACCGCGTGGCTCATCGGTGCATTCGCTATCTGTCAGAACACCTTGCAGGCTGTCGGCGCGGCAACACCGGCGCTGCTTGCATCCATCTTCCGTCAGGGCATTATCTTCATTCCCTCTGTGTTCATTATGAAAGCCATCATCGGCGTGGACGGCCTCATCTGGGCACAGCCGATTGCGGATGTCCTTTCCCTTGCGGTCGTTATATGGATGCTTTGCCGCAAAATCCGGAACACCGATTTTACGAGAATTGAAGCAGCCGAAAATCAATAAGGATATTGAACAGAGATTGGTTTCAAAATGCCGACAAAGTCAATTTGACTCTGTCGGCGTTTTTGTGAAAATCAAAACAGCTCTATATTTCGACAAACCACTTATCTCCCTCATAAAACAGAAATGTCTCGTTCCTGCCGATTTTCACGCGGTATCGCATACCGACGCCGCCGGCTTTAAGGCTTGATGCGCGGCGCATATCGAGAATTTTGTCGATCGAAAATTTCCTGCCGTCCTCCCAAAGCACGATGAGCGGGATAACTCTGCCGTCATCGTCAAAACGGGCGATGACGCTTACATACTTTTTGTGCTCGGACATACCGATTACCGCCTTTCCGATTATTGATTATGAAAATATCCGACAGGATAAGAGACATGCTCGCTTTTTGCGTCTATCATACCGAGCCCTGTGTCAAGATGTGTGACGGCGCGCATGATGCTGTAATGCCCGAAGCGGCGGCGGATCTCGTCGATTGCGGAATCGAGTTTTTCCTGTTTTATGCGCCTTGCTTCGTCAACGAAAATCGAAGTCTGCTGTGCATCGGACGATGATACAAAATCCGACACACCGACCGTGACAGACCGCAGTGGAGTTTTGAAGCTCCAGCTTTGCTTTAAAAGAGAAAACGCCGTGTCGAGTATTTCGCTTGAAATATCCGTTGGTCTGTCAAGCTTTACCTGATGCTGAAATGTGTTCAGCTTTGTGTCGCGCCCGTATATATGCACGACAAACGCCGCAAACCCCTGTTCACGCAACCGCTGAGAAACGGATTCGGACAACATAAGCAGGATAAGGCGCGCATCCTCGAAGCTTTTTAAATCGCGTGGGGGAGTTGTCCCGTTGGAAATGCTCTTGACTGTGTGATGTGTGCCGAATTTCATGACGGGAGAAATATCTCCGCCCATAGCAAAGCTTTTTAAGGTGAGCCCCATTTTGCCGAAATGCTTCTGCATAATGACCTCGTCGGCGGCGGCAAGCTCGCCGAGCGTGCGTATTCCCAGCATGGCAAGCTTTTTATCCGTCTGTCTGCCGACGCCGAGTATTTCGTTTGCTGCGAGCGGCCATACTTTTTCACGGAAATTTTCGCGCGTTATCATGGTCACGGCATCGGGCTTTTTCATGTCCGAGCCGAGCTTTGCGAATATTTTATTAAACGATACGCCGACGGAAACCGTGACGCCGAGCTCAAATTTTATGCGCTGCCGTATCTCGTTTGCCGTGCGCTCACCGTCCTCCGATGTACCGGTAATGTCCAGAAAGGCTTCGTCAAGACCAAACGGCTCAACTAAATCCGTGTATTCGCTGTAAATTTCGCGCGACATATTCGAGTGACGTACATATCTGTCATAATGCGGCTCGACGACAATGAGCTCCGGACATTTCTGCTTTGCCTGCCAGATCGCCTCACCGGTTTTGACACCGCATTTTTTCGCTTCGATCGTCGAAGCCAGAACGATACCGTGACGCTCCTCAATGCTACCGCATACGGAAACGGGCTTTCCGCGAAGCGTCGGGTCATAAAGACATTCTATATTTGCAAAACAACTGTTTATGTCGGAATGAAGTATGATTCTGTCCATATATGATTCTCCTATCAGGATAATTAACTCTATTATATATCTCTCGTTAGGATAAGTAAAGAGGAAAAATTATCTTTCTGGGAGAATTTTTCTTGAAATATTATCCGATATATGATAATATGCATATAAAATAACATCGGGTGGTGCTTTTATGAACGATCTGCCGGGAACGATAGTACAGAAATTGAGAACAGAGGCGGGATTTTCGCAGAAGGAGCTTGCGGAAAAGCTGCGCGAGCGCGGCGTAAATGTCACAAATCAGGCGATAAGCAAATGGGAAACGGGCACGACGCAGATGAGCGCTGCGCAGTTCCTTGCCGTGTGTGGCATACTCGGTGTGAGCGATTTTTCCGAATTTATCAGAACAAAACGGGTAAGCGAGCTTTCGGGGCTCAATGAGCGCGGACGCGAAGCGGCGCGCGAATACATCTCGCTGTTGAAGCTCAGCGATAAATACACGGCACAGCAAAACCGTAATTCCCTGCGAATGCTTCCGCTTTATAATATCGCGGCTTCGGCAGGGACGGGGCAGTTCCTCGATGGGGATGATTATGAGCTTGTCGAAGTAGGCGATGAGGTACCGGAAAACGTGACCTTCGGCGTGAAGCTTGCCGGCGACAGTATGGAGCCGGATTATCACGACGGCGATACGGTATGGGTAATGCGCGAAAGGCTGCTTTCAAACGGTGAAACGGGGCTGTTTTTGTACGATGGCAGCGCGTACTGCAAAAAGCTCAGCGTATCGGACGGAAAAGTAAGACTTGTTTCACTCAATCCCTCGTATGCGCCGATAGAGGTCGATGAGGAACGCGGCTTCCGTGTTTTTGGAAAAGTCGTCGCGAGAGCGTAATGCGTTCACAGAAAGTTTCCTTGCTTTAAACCAAACAGGAGAGTATAATGATCCATGATAAAAACAAATGTGATGCGTCTGCTTGACGCTGCCGGAATTCAATATACACCACGCGAGTATGCGTATGACGAAGATAATCTGACGGGCTTTCACGATGATGACTCGATGGCGCCGCCGGAGGAACAGACCTTCAAAACACTTGTGACGCGGTCATCAAAAGGCGGTTTTTTTGTATTCTGTATACCCGTGAATACAGAATTAAATCTTAAAAAAGCCGCCGAAGCGTCAGGCGAAAAGAAAATCGAAATGATACACATGAAGGAGCTGTTGGGTGTTACGGGGTATCTGCGCGGCGGCTGCTCACCGATAGGAATGAAAAAGAAATTTCCGACCTTTATCGACGAAACGGCGGTATTATTTGATGAGATCGCGGTTTCGGCCGGAAAACGCGGAACGCAGGTAATACTTTCGCCAAATGACCTGGCAGACTACACGGAAGCCGAATTCTGCGATTTGGGAGAATAAACAAGGAGGATACCATGCAGCACGAAATTACCGAAAGAAAACCGCTTTTAGACGAAAAAGGGCATTTGACCGAAGCGGGGTATGCCAAAAAGCTTATACTCGATTATAAGCGTGCCGCTATCAAAGCGGCGTCCTGCCGCATCAAAGAGTGGGATTATTATTGCATAACCAATAAGGATTACGCCGTCGCCCTTACCATCGCTGACAACTCTTATATGGGGCTTGACAGTATTTCTCTCATAAACCTTGCGGAAAAATGGGAGATAACGAACAGCCCGATGCAGTTTTTCACAAACGGAAAAAAGGAGCTTCCCGAAACATCGGAAGCGGGCGATGTCCGAACAGCCGGCAAAAATTACTATATTGCCTTCAAAAACGAGGGCTCCAAGCGGATTCTTACATTTAAAATGGATAATTTCAAAGACGGCAAACCGATCGAAGGCGCCATAACGCTTGACTGTCCGGAAACGGAATCCATGGTGATCGCAACACCGTACAAAGAGGATGCCAAGGCGTTTTATTATAATCAGAAAATCAACTGTATGCCCGCCGAAGGCAAAGTCGTGTTTGACGGGAAAGAGTATATGTTCAATAAAAATGATTCGTATGCGGTGCTTGACTGGGGACGCGGTGTGTGGACCTATAAAAACACATGGTACTGGGGAAGCGCTTCCGGTACTGTCGGCAGAATACCGTTCGGCTTCAATATCGGTTATGGCTTCGGGGACACATCGGCTGCGAGCGAAAACATGCTTTTCTTTGCCGGAAAAGCACATAAGCTTTCTCAGGTCAAATTCAATATTCCCCAGAAAGACGGAAAAGATGATTTCCTTTCTCCGTGGACGTTTACGTCGGATGACGGCAGATTTGAAATGAGCTTCATGCCGATCCTTGACCGCGCTTCCAAAACAGATGTCAAGCTTATCTGCTCTGACCAGCATCAGGTTTTCGGCAAATATTCCGGAAAAGCAACGCTTGACGACGGCTCGGTTATCCATATTAGTGACTTTACGGGCTTTGCAGAAAAAGTGTATAATAAATGGTAATTATAAAAAAACCGCGTCTGAGCATCGTTCAGACGCGGTTTTTGCTGTATTTATAGAAAAAATTATTAATTTTTAGTGAAAAATTGCCAAGAGAACGCAAAAAGTGCTTGACCTTTGCGAAAAATTCTGGTACAATAAATTGCTTGTATATGAAAAAACGGATAACTCCCCAGAATCATCCTTGACTGTATTGTATCATACTTCACAGAAAAATCAACCGGATTTGCAATAAAAGAAACAACAAACCCGGGCGTGTCACAAAAGAATGATGCAGGGAAGCATCCATTAAAAGAAGGAGTGAAGCAAGTGCCTAAAGACGTTCTCTACGGCAAGACCTTACGAAAGAGTTTTGCCAAGAAAACCGAAATCCAGGATATGCCGAATCTTCTCGAGATCCAGAAGGATTCCTATAACTGGTTCCTCGAAACAGGACTTCGTGAAGTGTTTCGTGATGTCGCGGCTATCACAGATTACACGGGAAACCTCGAACTGACCTTCATAGATTATTCGATGAATGAAAAGCCGAAGTACACGATCGACGAGTGCAAGGCAAGAGACGCAACGTATGCTGCGCCCATTAAGGTCACGGTACGTCTTCGCAATAAGGAGACAGAGGAGATAAAAGAACAGGAGATCTTCATGGGAGATTTCCCGATCATGACAAATGCCGGTACATTCGTGATAAACGGTGCCGAGCGTGTTGTCGTATCTCAGATCATCCGTTCTCCGAGCGTGTATTACGAAAAGCATGACGATATCAAGACGGGTGTAACGATCTATGCTACCACTGTCATTCCTTATCGCGGCGCATGGCTTGAATATGAGACTGACGCATCGTCCAACTTCAATGTCCGCATAGATAAGAACAGAAAGCTTCCCATTACATGGCTTCTGCGCGCCATGGGCAAGGTGACGGAAGAACCGTATACATGGCTTTCCATGTCCGGCGCCGAGGGCGGAGCGGTCACGAGCGAACAGCTCAAGGAAATTTTCGGAGACGATGAGCGTATCAACGCAACGCTTGACAGAGACAGCTGCCGCAACAGAGACGAATCCCTTATCGAGCTTTGCCGTCGTCTGCGTCCGGGCGATCCTCCGACGATCGACAGCGCCGAAACGCTGATTTACAATCTCTTCTTTGACCCGCGCCGTTATGATATTTCAACGGTCGGCCGTTATAAATACAACAAAAAACTTGCTCTGTGGTCAAGAATCATGGGCCATACGCTTGCACGCCCCGTTGTTGACCCGATGACCGGTGAGATAATCGCCGAGGCCGGCGAACACCTTACGCGTGCAAGAGCCGAAGAGCTTGATTCCCACGGCGTCACAGAGGCGTATATTCAAGCGGACGGCAGGGAAGTCAAGGTATTTTCAAACGGCATGGTCAAGCTTGAAAACTTCGTTGACTTTGACCCAATGGAGCTTGGAATCAAAGAGAGAGTTCGTTTTATCGTTCTCAAAAAGCTGCTTGAGCAGTACACAGGCGAAGAACTCAAAGAGGCTGTCATGGATAACATCGACGACCTTATCCCGCGTCATATCATTCCCGATGACGTATTTGCTTCCGTCAACTATCTCAACTGCCTTGCTCACGGAATCGGCACAGACGATGATATCGACCACCTCGGCAACCGCCGCATGAGATGTGTCGGTGAGCTTTTGCAGAATCAGTTCAGAGTCGGATTTTCAAGAATGGAGCGTGTTATCCGTGAGCGTATGACGCTTCAGGATATGGATATCATCACACCGCAGTCCCTTATCAATATCCGCCCTGTAACAGCGGCAATCAAGGAATTCTTCGGTTCCTCTCCGCTGTCACAGTTCATGGATCAGACAAACCCGCTTGCCGAGCTTACGCATAAGCGCCGTATCTCCGCGCTCGGTCCCGGAGGACTTTCCAGAGAGCGCGCAAGCTTCGATGTCCGAGATGTCCATTACAGCCATTACGGACGTATGTGCCCGATAGAGACGCCGGAAGGACCGAACATCGGACTTATCTCGTACCTTGCCTCTTATGCAAGAGTAAATGAGCACGGTTTCCTTATCGCGCCGTTCCGCAAGGTCGAAAAGGGAACATGCCGCTTGACAGATCAGGTCGATTTCCTCACAGCGGACATGGAGGATGAATTCATCGTCGCGCAGGCAACGGAGCCTACCGACGAAAACGGCGTTCTCCGGAATGCGCGTATAACCTGCCGTCACAGAGATGAGATCGTCGAAGTCGATCGAGAAAGAGTCGATTATATCGACGTTTCACCGAGAATGATGGTTTCCATCGCGACTGCCATGATCCCGTTCCTCGAAAACGATGACGCGAACCGTGCCCTTATGGGTGCGAACATGCAGCGACAGGCCGTGCCGCTTCTCACAACGGAAGCGCCGATCGTCGCGACCGGTATCGAGCATAAATGTGCTGTTGACTCCACGGTCGTCGTTGTCGCTGAAAAAGACGGCATCGTAAAAGAAGTTTCCGCAACGAAGGTCGTTATGCGCTATGATGACGGCAATATTGTCGAATATCCGCTGTCCAAGTTCTCACGCGCAAACTCCGGTACATGCATCAACCAACGCCCAATCGTAAATACAGGTGACGTTGTAAAAGCCGGCGACGTACTTGCCGACGGCCCGTCTACCAGTCAGGGCGAGATCGCTCTCGGTAAGAATATCCTTGTCGGATATATGAACTGGGAAGGCTATAACTACGAAGACGCTATCCTGCTCAACGAGCGTCTTGCCATGAACGATGTTTTCACATCGATCCATATTGAAGAGCATGAAATCGATTCGCGTGATACGAAGCTCGGCCCCGAGGAGATCACAAGAGATATTCCGGGCGTCGGTGAAGATTCACTCAAATACCTCGATGAGCGCGGTATTATCTGCATCGGTGCGGAAGTACACGCAGGCGACATCCTTGTCGGTAAGGTAACCCCGAAGGGCGAAACAGATCTCACGGCAGAGGAAAGACTGCTTCGCGCGATATTCGGAGAAAAAGCCCGGGAAGTAAGAGATACATCGCTCAAAGTTCCGCACGGTGAAAGCGGCGTCGTAGTCGACGTTAAAGTGTTCACGCGCGAAAAGGGGGATGAGCTGCCGCCGGGAGTCAATCAGGTCGTCCGCTGCTATATCGCACAGAAGCGTAAAATCAGCGTCGGCGATAAGATGGCTGGACGTCACGGAAACAAGGGTGTTGTTTCCCGCATTCTCCCGCAGGAGGATATGCCCTACATGCCGGACGGCACACCGCTCGATATCGTGCTGAATCCGCTCGGCGTTCCGTCCCGTATGAATATCGGTCAGGTACTTGAGGTGCATCTCGGATATGCAGCCCAGGCACTCGGCTGGAAGGTCGCAACACCTGTATTCGACGGTGCGAACGAAAAGGAAATCCGTTCACTTCTCAAAGATGCTGGACTTCGCGAGGACGGCAAGAGCGTTCTTTACGACGGCAGAACAGGCGAGCCGTTTGATAACCCCGTAACCGTCGGATATGTTTACTTCCTGAAACTGCATCACCTTGTCGATGATAAGATACACGCCCGTTCCACAGGACCGTACAGCCTTGTCACACAGCAGCCGCTCGGCGGTAAAGCCCAGTTCGGCGGACAGCGCTTCGGCGAGATGGAGGTGTGGGCACTTGAAGCATATGGCGCAGCTTACACGCTTCAGGAGATCCTTACCGTGAAGTCCGACGATGTAACAGGTCGTGTACGCACATATGAATCCATCGTAAAAGGCCACAATGTCCCGCAGCCTGGTGTTCCGGAATCCTTTAAGGTCCTCATCAAAGAGCTCCAGTCTCTCTGCCTGGATGTTCGCGTCCTTGACGATAAGGGCGAAGTCATCGAGCTCAAGAACGAGGATGACGACGATATTCAGGGCTCCTTCCGCGATGACAGCGTTTACCAGTCTGACGATGACGAGATAAGCGCCGGCGGATATACTATCGAGGATGTTGACGAAGAAGGCAGCGATTCGCTGGATGACTTCTTTGCCGGATTTGCAAATGAAGAAAGCGAATTCAATGACGATTTCGACGGAGATTATGAAGAGGAGGATGAATAATGAGCTATACTCCCTTTGATTCGATTCAAATCGGTATTGCCTCACCGGAGACTATCAGAAGCTGGTCATACGGAGAGGTAAAAAAGCCGGAAACCATAAACTACCGCACATTAAAGCCGGAACGTGACGGACTTTTCTGCGAGCGTATTTTCGGGCCTACCAAGGACTGGGAATGCCATTGCGGAAAGTATAAGAAGATCCGTTACAAAGGAAAAATATGTGACCGCTGCGGCGTTGAAGTCACAAAAGCAAACGTCCGCCGTGAACGTATGGGACATATCGAGCTTGCCGCTCCCGTTTCCCACATCTGGTATTTCAAAGGCATCCCGTCACGTATGGGACTTATCCTTGATATTACCCCGAGAATTCTCGAAAAAGTCCTCTATTTTGCATCCTATATCGTGATCGACCCCGGTATCACCCCGCTTGCAAAGTATCAGATACTCTCCGAAAAAGAGTATGTTGATATGCGTGAAAAGTATGAGGATGATTTTAAGGCCGGCATGGGCGCCGAGGCAATATATGAGCTTCTTGCTGAAATAGACTGTGAAAAGCTTTCAGAGCAGCTCCGCGCAGAAGCGGAAAGCTCAAACGGTCAGAAGAAAGCAAAAATCATAAAACGTCTTGAAGTCGTTGAAGCGTTCAGAGCCTCCGGCAACAGACCTGAGTGGATGATCATCACAGTGCTGCCCGTTATTCCTCCTGATATCCGTCCGATGGTACAGCTCGACGGCGGCAGATTTGCAACATCTGACTTAAACGACCTGTATCGCCGCGTTATCAACAGAAATAACA
>JAZRYQ010000236.1:0-4835 GCA_045600805.1 Candidatus Alloscillospira sp.
CTCGCTGACGCGGTTCGTGATGCCGATGACGGTGTCGACCCCGAACAGCGAGCCGACGTTCTGGCAGACGCAGGCAAGACGCTCAAGGCCCATGCCGGTGTCGATGTTTTTCTGCGCAAGCTCTGTATAATTATTGTGACCGTCGTTATCAAACTGCGTGAAAACGTTGTTCCAGACTTCCATGTATCTGTCGCAGTCACAGCCGACGGTGCAGCCGGGTTTGCCGCAGCCGTACTCTTCGCCGCGGTCATAGTAAATTTCAGAGCAGGGGCCGCACGGACCGGAGCCGTGCTCCCAGAAGTTGTCTTCCTTTCCGAAACGGAAAATCTTCTCTGCCGGAATGCCGATTTCCTTGTTCCAGATATCAAAGGCTTCATCGTCATCGACATAAATCGACGGGTAAAGTCTGTCCGGCTCAAGACCGACGACCTCAGTCAGAAATTCCCATGACCAGTTTATCGCCTCGTGCTTGAAGTAATCACCGAACGAGAAGTTGCCGAGCATTTCAAAATATGTTCCGTGACGTGCGGTCTTGCCGACATTTTCGATATCACCCGTGCGGATGCATTTCTGACATGTCGTAACTCTGCGCCGCGGCGGCTCTTCTTCCCCCTTGAACCAGGGCTTCATCGGTGTCATACCGGCGTTTATGAGCAGTATGGATTTGTCATTCTGCGGGATGAGAGAGAAGCTGGGAAGACGAAGATGTCCTTTGCTTTCAAAAAAGCGCAGGTACATTTCGCGCAGCTCGTTCAGCCCGTAATATTTGTGTGCCATTGGTTTTCCCTCCTAAATATGTATATCATATAAATTTTGCAAAAAAATAAAAAGCTCTGCCCCATTTAGGGGCAAAGCTTTGACTTCACGGTACCACCCTAATTACCGCATAAGCGGCATCTTAGTCATTTTGTAACGGAAATGACCCGTTCCGGTCTCCCGGACAGCTCAGAAGCGGCACACCGAGCATCCTGCTTCGGCGGCTTCCACTGTCCCGCCTTCGCTGAAAGCTTACTGCAAGGTTTAACTTCATCATCGCAATGCATTATTAATAGCGTGATTATAGCACAATAATAAGAATTGTCAATAACTTTTTTGCAGCCTGTGTACGCCCTCGCTTACGCTTTTTAAAATGCTCTCGGCACAGGCGGGATCGTGCTTTGCAATATCGGACAATGACAGCATACCAACAAGCTCACCGTTTTTCGTGACAGGCAGACGGCGTATCTGCGCGCGCTTCATTTTATCTGCCGCTGTGTTTATTTCATCGTCGGGCGACGCGGTTATCACACAGCGAGACATGATCTCACGCAGCGGCGTCGCGGTACCGGCTCCGCTGACGATACAGCGAAGCACGATATCGCGGTCAGTCACGATCCCGCGAAGCTTGTTTTCCGCGCCGAGAACGGGAACGGCACCGATGTTGTATTTCGCGATAAGTCTTGCCGCCCTTCCGGCGGGCTCGGACTGCTCTGCGCTTATGACCTGTTTATTCATGATTTCATGTACCAGCATAATCATTCCTCCTGCAATGGTTCGGTATGTTTTGTGAATAAATTATGCCCTCAAAAGCAAAATCCGAAACGTGAAACCAAAATGAAACGTATGAATAAAAATGACAAAATAATACAAAAAATATCATCAAAACGAAAAAAACTATTGCAAAATGACGAATCTTTTGGTATAATTATATACAATACGCTATAAAGTGCACAATATTATTACAATTCACAATATATTGTGGTCGGAATATTTTTTGATCATATTCCGACGCTGAGTAAATTTTGAAAAATATTTTTTCAGATGAAAATCTGAGGGGGTTTATTTATGGAAAATAATACAAAAAAAACCGGGATCGAAGGCATTGCTGAGTACATAAAGGATTTGAAATTCAAAAAAGCGGTTGTCGGCGGAATTGACCCCGAAAACGCGTACAGTGAGGTACGCACGCTTATATCGATGTTCAATGAAGTCTACAACGAGGAAGTTAAGAAAAAGACAGAGGCCGAGAAGAAGGCGGAAGCGCTTGAAGCGGAGCTGAATAATGAAAAAAGCCAGAATGAAGCAAGGCTCCGTTCCATCGAAGAGCAGACGATCCAGCATCTTGAAAAGTCAAGAGCGGAAAACAAGGAGCTCAAAAAGCGCCTTGAGGCTGCAAGCTCAGACGGAGAGGATAGAGTCCGCGCACAGAAGAGAGTATCCATGCTTGAAACGCATATAAGCTCGCTTGAAACGACGATAGACAGTCTTGAAAATGAGAACAGTCAGCTCAAGGAGAGGCTGGCGGCTGCAGAGGAAAAATGTGCCGAGGTCAGTTTCCGCAACGAAACACTTGAGGAGATCTATCTCGATGCAAACAGAAAGCGCGTTGACATAGTGAACAAGGCGACAGCCGATGCGGAAAAAATGCTGAAGGATGCCGAGGAGCAGTGCAAGTTTATAAAGGAAAACGCTGCGAAGGAAAACAATGACCTTCTCCAGAGCAACACCACACTCAAAAACGAGAATGAAGAGCTTGCCGGAAAAATCGAGGCAAAGCGCGCCTCTATGATCGAAGAGTGCGAAAAAGAGGCTGCCGAGATAAGAAGCAAAAACGAAAGCACTCTCAACGATATGCTCAACACCGCGCAGAAGAAAGCAGACGATATCCTCAAAGAGGCGACCCTGAAAGCCGAAGGTATGCTCGCTGACGCGAAAGCGCAGAATGAATTATCCATCGCCAAAGCCGAGGACGATGCCAAGGTCATTGTCTTAAAGGCTGAGGATAAAGCCAGGGGAATTCTTGCCGACGCGGAGAAAGAAGCAAACGAAAAGAAACAGGCTGCGGAAAAACACATCGCTTCGGCAAAAGCAGCTTACGCAGAGGAGAGCAAAAAGTACAACGAAACTGCACGCAAGTTAAGCTCGCTCAGAGCGGACACTCTCCAGACGATTCAGAATGATATGAATCGCCTCCAGGAGCTTGTGTTTGAATTATCAACAAACAATATCGAGATTTTTGAAGAAAAAAATATTGACGATGAGGAACGCAGACAGGCTGAGGAAGAACTGAATCAGTAAAGGAGATTTTCGGATTATGGATAATCTGGACATGGATAAGCTGCTGAATTCAAAAGTCAGCGGCGCACGCAGAAAAAAAATACTGCTTTCTATTGTTGCGGTTGTCTTGTGTGCAGGTCTGATAACGGGGGCATGCTTCGGCATCAAAGCGATTGTAAATACAAATAAGGACGGGCAGTCCGGCCAGGAAACGCTCGATAATAAAGACAAGCAGGACGATAAGACTCCGGAAGACAGCAAAAAAGAAGATGAAAAGCAGGATGCTCCGCAGAGCGAGCCTGTGAAATTTGAGCATACGATGCAGCTCATATGGTTCGGTGATAAGGGCTATTCTCGGTTTGACGCGATAGCGATCAATGTCATGCGCGGAAAAGAGATTGTCAACAGCTTCTCCCTTTCTGCCGACACAGGCTGGAAATGCACATGGACGGACGAGTACCCGGCAAAGGATCTGTCCCTTATGGCTCTGTTTCCCGACGGCGTGACGGCAGCCTTTTCGGTCACGGGGGAAAACTTCGTCATATCCGCCACCTATACGCCGGTTGAAGAAAGCGGCGATACCGAAGGCGAAAAAGGCAAAAGCGAAAGCGGCAGCGGAGACGTCAACAGTGTTGATGACAGTGAGCTTCCGCAGACGGGACTTTCCCAGTGGATAACGCTGTTTCTTGTCGGACTCGGTACGGTCATGGTACTTTTCGGAGTTTACGAGCTTAGAAAACCCGAGCATCTTTGATTTACATACAACATGAACCTGCGCAGAAATATGAATGAAAAGTTCGGACGCTGTCTGATCGTCGTCGGCGCGGTGCTGATTTTATGTGCCCTGGTGTTTTATCTGAGAAATCAGACGCTTGACAGACGCGCGGGTGCACAGGCGCGGAAAACGCTGGAGCAGCTCCGCACGGTCGTTGAAAACGAGATAGTAAAAACCGATACCCGTCCGGTCATGCCTGAGGAACAAAGTGAAAATTCCGAAGGGAAGCCGGAACGCAGAACGAATATGC
This sequence comes from Candidatus Alloscillospira sp., assembly GCA_045600805.1. Taxonomy (GTDB): domain Bacteria; phylum Bacillota; class Clostridia; order Oscillospirales; family Oscillospiraceae; genus Alloscillospira. Next base: position 4,062 of record JAZRYQ010000236.1, read on the forward strand.
CGACCGTGTATATCGACGATGTGGAATACATCGGATATATGAGCATTCCCGTCATAGAAATCGAGCTTCCTGTTGCGGCGGAGCTCAATGAAGATACGCTTGCATCTTACCCGTGCAGATATGTCGGCTCGGCATACACGAATAATCTCGTGATCGCGGCGCACAATTTCGTAAGCAGCTTCGGTGAGCTGAAAACACTGAAAACAGGTGATGAGGTCGAGCTCACGGATATCAACGGAAATGTTTTCCGGTATAAAGTTGAGCTTATGGAAAAGCTTCTGCCTGCTTCGGTAGACGAAATGATAAACAGCGAATATGATTTTACGTTGTTTACATGTACAAAAGGCGGGAAATTCCGCATTGCCGTGCGCTGCAACGAAATCGAGAAAAACTATTATAAGTCATAACCTTGAATCATCGGCAAAGTCAGCCTTTGCCGATGATTTTTTACTGCATAAATGGATTTATATACTTGACAATTGAAAAAACATACATATAATATAACTAACTGAACAAGAGAAGATAGAGGCGCGGTCAACATCAGTAGCTTCCGGCAAGCGGCAGGAAAACGCGGAAGTAAAAGGGAAGACCGCCGAAGGGTGTATGCGCTCCTGAGTATACATACCTGGGACAGCGGAAAATATCCGCTGTACTGTCGCAGAGATGCGGAGAGCTGTCGTGATAATATTGCTTTTTACAGTCATGAACAGTGTCTTATCTGTTCATGATTTTTTTGGAGGGATTATTTATGTACGGTACTTTTTGGGCGCTGCT
>JAZRYQ010000237.1:0-15540 GCA_045600805.1 Candidatus Alloscillospira sp.
CGATTGAAGAAGTCCGCGAGGCTTACAGAAAGATTTCCGAGTATGTATTCAACTGGCATGTAACTCTGAACAACTATTCAGAGATCTTCCTGCCGTACTTCTGGCCGCAGCCCGGCCTTTCCATCTCCGTTGAAGGCTGCATGGAGCAGGGCAAGGATATCGTCGCCGGCGGCGCAAAATACAATTCCTACGGCGGCACGGCAACAGGTCTTGCAACGATCGCCGACTCCTTCACAACGATCAAATATATGTGCTTTGACAAGAAGCTCTGCACAACACGCGAGCTGTATGACGCTGTCATGGCAAACTGGGAAGGCTATGAGCCGCTCCGTCAGAAGATCCTCTCCGAGGTTCCTCACTTCGGCAATGCAGACCCGTATGCAGACATGGAGTTCAAATGGTGCATCGACACATATCTTGAGCAGTGCGGCAATGTTTACTCCAAGCGCTCACCGGTTTACAAAGCAGGTCTTTACGGCGCAGCCGACCATATCGCACAGGGTTATCACACATGGGCAACGCCCGACGGACGTAAGACCGGTGAGCCTATCGCAGACGCTGCTTCCCCTGCACAGGGACGTGACCTGAACGGTCCGACGGCTGTATTTACATCCGCTCTCTGCTATGACCACTCCAGATTCATGGACGGTATCGCACTCAACCTCAGAATGCACCCGTCCGTTCTTGCAAACCAGGGCGGCATAGATAAACTCCGCGATGTTACAAAGGCATACTTTGAGCAGGGCGGTCTTGAGTGCCAGTACAATGTAGTTGATACAAACACTCTGAAAGCAGCTCAGGTCGATCCGGGAACTTACCGTGACCTCGTTGTCCGTATCGCAGGCTACTCTGCATACTTCATCGAGCTCGGTACTGACCTCCAGAACGATATCATCGCAAGAAACGAAAACCATATGTAAAATCAATCATAGGGGAAGTTCAGTGGACTTCCCCTATGAACATTAAACTCGCGCTTTATCGCAGAGAGCTGCGCCCTCTTTGGTCGGCGCGAGAAATTTCGCTTGCAAAGTCAGAATGACTATGCAAGCGAGTTTAAATATCCTTCCAAAATCAGCGTCGCGGCGACGGCATCGACCGTCTCGCGGTGCTTTTTCATTTTTTTGCCGTTGGAATGGAGAATATTATGCGCGTCGATCGTTGTTCTCCGTTCGTCCCACAGGATGATCGGCAGATCTGTGCGCGAAGCTATCATATCACGAAATGCAAGCGCTTTTTCCGCTCTCGGGCCCTGCGTGCCGTCCATATTTTTCGGAAGTCCCAAAACAAGTGTGCCGACACCGCGGACTTTTGCCTCTTCCACGATTTTCTCAGCTATGACCTCCGGATTCCAATGCGTTATTACAAACGCATCGCCCGCCATCGTGTTCAGCAGATCCGAAACAGCGATGCCCGTTCTCGCGTCACCGTAATCTATGGCAAGCACTCTCATGGCTCATCCTCCGGAAGCTTGCATACGTCTACCCAGCTTTCGGCTTTAGAAAGCATGGTAAGCTCGTCAAGCGTCAGCTCAATGGCGCTGTTTGCGCTCCCGGCTGCCGGAAACACCGTTTCAAACCGGCGAAGCGACTCATCAAGATAAACCTTTACGCCTTCATGGATCCCGAATGGGCACACCCCGCCCACGGGATGTCCGACAAGCGTCAAAACTTCGTCAGCCGACGGCATTTTCGCTTTCACGCCGAACTGCGCCTTGAATTTCTGATTGCTTATTTTCGCGTCTCCTGCGCAAATTATAAGAATACAGCCGTCTCCGATTTTGAAGGACAGTGTTTTCGCTATGCGCTCCGGCGCTGTACCGACGGCAGCGGCAGCAAGCTCGCCCGTTGCGCTTGCAACGTCAAATTCCATGATCCTGTCTTCGATTCCGAATGATTTAAAATATGTGCGGACTTTTTCAATCGACATGATAATCCCCTCTTTTCGTTTGATTTAGCTTATCATATTATCAATTTGCCGTCAATCGGATAATTTTTATTGAAATATCGCAAAAATTGTATTATACTATATAAATGGTTTATACTGTTCAGAATGAACAATATGTTGATAATACGAAATCAACTCACAGGAGTCATATTTATGAAAAAAGCGACAAACAAACCCGGATATGATAACGAAAGCATCGTCAGCTTAAAGGGCGCGGATAAGGTGCGCAAACGCCCGAGCGTCATTTTCGGGTCTGACGATATAGAAGGCTGTGAACATGCCGTTTTTGAGATACTGTCAAACTCCATAGACGAGGCACGCGAAGGGCACGGCGACACGATAATAGTCACGCGGTTTCGTGATCATTCCGTCGAGGTCGAGGACTTCGGGCGCGGCTGTCCCGTTGACTGGAACGCGGCGGAAGGGCACTATAACTGGGAGCTTGTGTTCTGTGAGCTGTACGCAGGCGGCAAGTATTCCAACGAACAGAGCGAAAATTATGAATTTTCACTCGGTTTGAACGGGCTCGGCTCATGCGCGACGCAATGCTCCTCGGAATACATGGACGTCACTGTCTGGCGTGACGGTTTTAAATACTCGCTTCACTTTGAAAAGGGCTATATCGTCGGTGAAATGCTCAGGGAAGTCTACAAGGGAAAGCGCACAGGGACGGTCATACGCTGGAAGCCCGATTTAGAGGTATTTACGGACATAGACATTCCGGCGGAATATTATACGGATGTCATGAAGCGTCAGGCCGTTGTAAATGCCGGTATCACATTCCGATTCCGCAACCAGTCCGACAGCGGCTTTGACGAGCAGGATTTTGTGTACAAAAACGGCATTACCGATTATGTAGCCGAAATTGCAGATATGGAATATATGACGGAGCCGCAGTTTATCGAGTCTGAACGACGCGGCCGTGACCGTGAGGACAGGCCGGAATACAAGGTGCGTCTTTCTGCCGCCTTCTGTTTTTCCAAAAAAATCAACCTTATAGAATACTACCACAATTCATCATGGCTTGAGCACGGAGGCGCTCCGGAAAAAGCGACGAAGCTTGCGTTTGTCTATGCGATCGACGCTTACATCAAGAAAACGAACAAATATCAGAAAAGCGAATCAAAAATCACGTTTCCCGATGTACAGGACTGTCTTATTCTCGTCACAAACTGTTTTTCCACGCAGGCGTCGTATGCAAACCAGACGAAAAAAGCCGTCACAAACAAGTTTATTCAGGATTCGATGACAGATTTCTTCAAGTCACAGCTTGAGATTTATTTTATCGAGCACCCGGACGACGCAGAAAAAATTGCAAATCAGGTGCTTATCAATAAGCGAAGCCGCGAGGCAGCCGAAAAAACAAGGCTCAATATCGGCAAAAAGCTGTCGGGCAATATTGATTTGTCAAACCGCGTGCAGAAATTCGTCGATTGCCGCTCAAAAGACGCTTCCAAACGTGAAATATACATCGTGGAGGGTGATTCCGCCCTCGGCGCATGCAAGCAGAGCCGCGACGCGGAATTTCAGGGCATCATGCCCGTCCGCGGCAAAATACTCAACTGTCTCAAAGCCGATTACGGCAAAATTTTCAAAAGCGAGATCATTATGGACCTCATGAAGGTCCTCGGCTGCGGCGTCGAGGTCGAAACAAAGCGGGCAAAGGATGTATCCTCCTTTTCGCTGGAGGCGCTGCGCTGGAATAAAATCATCATCTGCACCGATGCCGATGTTGACGGTTTTCAGATCCGCACGCTTATTCTGACGATGCTGTACAGACTTGTCCCAACGCTGATCGAAAAGGGTTATGTTTACATCGCGGAATCCCCGCTGTTTGAAATAAACTGCAAGGGCAAAACATATTTTGCGTATTCCGAACGCGAAAAAGCCGAAATAGTCGCAGGCTTTAACGGTGCAAAGCACACGATAAGCCGTTCAAAAGGTCTCGGTGAAAATGACCCGGATATGATGTGGATGACAACGATGAATCCCGCGACACGCAGGCTTATCAAGGTCATGCCGTCAGACGTCGAGGCGACGGCGGAGATGTTTGATCTGCTTTTGGGGGACAATCTCACCGGCCGAAAACAGCATATTTCCGACAACGGCTACAAATTTCTTGACCTTGCGGATATTTCCTGAGCTGAGGTGATAAAATGGCTAAAAAGAAGATCATCATAAAATCAAATAACGACAAAGAAAGCCCGAATGTTGTCGGGCTTCGTGCCGAGGTGCTTGAGCAGCCTATCACCGATACGCTGGAAACGAATTACATGCCGTATGCTATGAGCGTCATCGTTTCGCGCGCCATTCCAGAAATCGACGGTTTCAAGCCGAGCCACCGGAAGCTTCTTTACACGATGCACGAAATGGGGCTTCTTTCCGGCGGCAGGACGAAATCCGCCAATATCGTCGGGCAGACGATGAAATTAAACCCGCACGGCGATTCCGCCATATATGAAACGATGGTGCGCCTTTCAAAAGGCTACGGTGCGCTTTTAACGCCGTTTGTCGATTCAAAGGGCAATTTCGGCAAAGTCTATTCTCGCGATATGTCGTATGCTGCATCGCGTTATACAGAGGCAAAGCTCTCCCCGATATGCGCCGAGCTTTTCAGAGACATTGACAAGGACACCGTCGATTTTGTTGACAACTATGACAGCACGACGAAGGAGCCGACGCTCCTGCCCACGACCTTTCCAAACATCCTCGTCAGCGCAAATATGGGTATTGCCGTCGGCATGGCGTCCAACTTCTGCGGTTTTAATATAAGCGAGGTATGCCAGACGACGATCGACTGCATAAACGACGAAAATCATGATATCACGCAGACACTTCTTGCTCCCGATTTTCCGACGGGCGGCGAGCTTATATACAATGCAGACGAAATTCGCGCCATATACGAAACAGGCCGAGGCAGTGTCCGCGTCCGCTCAAAATGGCGCTATATAAAGCAGGACAATCTGATTGAAATTTACGAGATCCCGTATTCAACAACGGCGGAAGCGATCATCGACAAGGTCGCTGAGCTTTTAAAAGCCGGTAAAGTCAAAGAAATTGCCGATATGCGCGACGAAACAGACCTTTCCGGTCTCAAGCTTGCCATTGACTTAAAGCGCGGCGCAGACCCCGAAAAGCTCATGGCGCGTCTTTTCAAAATGACGCCGCTGCTTGACACGTTCGCCTGCAACTTTAATGTTCTCATCGGCGGTATGCCGAAGGTTTTGGGCGTGCGCGCATTGATTGATGAGTGGACGGCGTGGAGAACGGAGTGTGTGCGCCGCAGAGTATTCAACGAGCTGACAAAGAAAAAAGACAAGCTGCATCTGCTGGAAGGTCTTGCGTGTATACTGCTTGATATTGACAAAGCGATCGCGATAATCCGCAGCACGGAAGAAGAAGCGGAGGTCGTTCCGAATCTTATGATCGGCTTCGGCATCGACGATAGGCAGGCAGAATTTGTCGCGGAGATAAAGCTGAGAAACATAAACCGCGAGTATATTTTAAAGCGCACAAGCGAGCTTGAAAACCTCAAAGCCGAGATCGCAGACCTCGAGGATATTCTCAAAAACCGCCGCAGGATCAAAAACATAATCATTGACGAGCTCAAGACCGTCATGAAAAAATACGGTGCACCGAGAAAAACCGACATCGTTTACGATTCCGAGCTTCCGGAGGATGAGGAAATTTCAGAGGTCGAGGATTACCCCGTAACGCTGTTCCTGTCCAAAGAGGGTTATTTCAAAAAGATAACGCCGCAGTCTCTGCGAATGAACAGTGAACAGAAATACAAGGAAAACGATTCGCTCAACATTTCATTTGAGGCGCAGAACAAAGACGAGCTTCTCATATTTACGGACAAATGCCAGGTATACAAGGCGCGTGTTGCAGACTTTGAAGATACAAAAGCATCGGCGCTCGGCGCGTATCTGCCGTCTGTTCTCACGATGGACGCCGGGGAAACGCCGTTTGCGATGATCATTCCCGGAAATTACAGTGGGTATCTGATGTTCTTCTATGAAAACGGAAAGACCGCAAAAATCGAACTTGCGTCATATGCAACAAAAACAAACAGGAAAAAGCTCATCGGCGCGTATTCCGACAAATCGGCACTCAAATCCATCTTGCAGCTATCGGGAGATATTGACATCGCTGTTTATTCAACGGAGGGCAGAGTTATCATCTTTAACTCGGAGCTTGTCTCTCCGAAAAGCGCGCGAGGCTCACAGGGTGTTGCGCTTCTGACGCTCAAAAAGCATTTTGTTCTTGATAAAGCCGTGCTTTTAAAAGATTCCTCGATAAAGAAATTCACAAGATACAGAGTAAAGAATATCCCCGCTTCCGGTGCGCTGCTCAAAGCGGAGGATACGGAAGAGGAGCAGCTCAATTTATTCGGATCATGAAAAAAAGAAAAGCCTTAAATCTGATATTAAAATATCTGCAGATCATAATCGGAAGCGCAATCTATGCCGCGGGGTTTCAGTATATCATGTTCCCGAACTCCGTGACTACCGGCGGCGACGGCGGTATCGCCATGATCATTAATCGCTTTACGGCTGTTCCCGTCGGTGCGCTGATCATCCTTATCAACATTCCGCTGTTTATCATTTCCGCGAGAAAGCTCGGCTGGAGATTTATGATATCAACACTTGTGGGTATGGTCGCTTCATCCGTATTGATCGATTTCTTCGCGCTGTTTCCGCATGTGCTGACAACTGAGCCGCTTTTGATCTGCGTTTACGGCGGCATTATGACAGGGATCGGGCTCGGCATCGTTTACCGCACAGGCGCAACGACCGGCGGAACGGACATAATCGCAAAGCTCATCCGTGTACATCGCCCGTACCTCAATCTCGGCACCATCATGCTTATACTCGATATCATTATTATCGGGATCTACGCATTAATATTTGACAGCGTTCAATCGGCGTTGTATGCTTTGATTGCAATGTTTATTTCCTCAAAATCAATAGACCTTGTGCTTTACGGCGCGGATAACGCAAAGCTCTGCTTCATCATTACGGATAAGGCCGACGATGTCAAGGATTATATTTTTTCAACACTTGACAGGGGCGTGACATTTCTGCACGGTCAGGGCGGCTTCACAGGCAACGCAAAGAAAGTCATTCTCTGCGCGATCTATCCGAGACAGATCGCCGTATTCAGAAAAGCGATAAAATCCATTGCGCCTGATGCTTTTATAATAATCACAGACGCGCACGAGGTTTTCGGTGACGGTTTTGACGATGTAAGCGACATAAAATAACATACCGGGAGGTGCCGCATGAAAAAGGTTATACTGATATTGCTTGCCGCTGTATTGACTGTATCCGTTTCAGGCTGCACATCCATACTGGATGAAGAAAAAACGGAAATCATCACAGATTACAAGATAAAATATGACGAAGAGCTTTTGGCGGATGACGCGCAGGAGATACACAGTGCCGAGGATTTTTCCGAGATGCTGAAAAACCTTGTTGAAAACTATGTCGATGCCGCGGCATTTATCGTTCGCGGAATGGACAGGACAAATCTGGAGGAAACTCTCGGCTCCATTTGCCGTGATTTTTCAATCAATGATCCGCTCGGAGCGTATGCAACATATTATATAAGCTGTGATGTAACACCCATCATTTCCTATGACAAGGTGGTCGTGTCGATCGTTTACAAGCATACGCAGGATGAGATCAGCCGTTTGGATTATGTCGCTTCCGAGCGATATTTTGAGCAGACGCTGCGGGACAACTTAAAACAGTACAGCTCCGGTTTTGCGTTTTATACGACCATGGATTTCATCAATTCGGACTATATACAGAAAACAGCCGATGAATTATATCGTGTCAATCCGCTTTCCATTGCTACAATGCCCAAAATCGAAGTCACGTTCCATCCTTCTAACACCGGCAAGCATATTGTCGAGATCTCCATGATGCACAGTTATACCGAAAGCGTTCTGGAAAGCATGACCGCCAGCATGGGCGCGTCTGCCGAGCAGATGATCAAAGAAATCGAAGCCGAACACGAAACGGAAGAGCATATCACCGATTATGCTTACGTCAAAAGTATATACGATAAATTTTCAAAAGAAATCATATGTGTTCATGACGGATATTCGGAGATATATAATACCGCTTACGAACTGCTTACAAACAAGATCGGTACAAACGAAAGTTATGCCATGGCATTTAAAGCACTCTGTGATAAGCTTATGATCGACTGTACTGTCGTAAAAGGCACGAAGGACGGCGTGGTCTATTTCTGGAACATTGTAACGCTTGACAACGAAAACTATCATATTGACACTTCCTCCGTCCTATCGGACAGCGGAGAATTCCTGTTCGGAGACAGCACCATGAAAGAAAACTACATGTGGGATGCTTCGGTATATCCTGCGTGTACCGGAAATTATCAGGAGGAACAGACCGTTCCCGAAGATACGGATACATTTGGCGAAACAGAAAACGTAGAGTGATGGGGTGATTACCATGACCGGAAAATTCAGAAGCAGCGCAAACGGCTTCAACAAATCGGATGTTATCAACTACATCCGTGGATACGCGGAGGAAAAGCAGGCGCAAATCAGCGCACTTGAAGCGGAAATCGAGGATCTGAACCGGGAAATTTCTGCTCTTGAAAAGAAAAACAGCAACCTCGGCAGCGTGATCATCGCGATGAACAAGGATAATCTTGAGCTGAAGGAGAAGCTGAAAGCAAAAGGCAGCATTCTCGTAAAGCCTGCCGAAGTGCAGGATACCACAGCGGAGGAACAGGAATGACTTATTCGCTTACCACAGATGAGCTTATATCGCATGCGCTTGTATGCGGTGACAGGGTGCTGCTTTCCGGAATCGTGTATACGGCAAGAGATGCGGCACATAAAAAAATATTTGAGCTGATCGAAAATGGACTCCCGCTTCCGTTTGAGCTCAAAAACGCCGTGATATACTACGCAGGTCCCACTCCCGCAAAACCCGGAAAAGCAGTCGGCTCCTGCGGTCCGACAACTTCTTCGAGAATGGACAGCTTTGCGCCGGCTCTTTATGATCTCGGTCTTTGCGCGACGATCGGCAAAGGCGAGCGTTCACGCGAGGTCACGGATGCCATTGTGAGAAACAAAGCGCTGTATCTCTGCGCTGTCGGCGGCGCCGGCGCACTGATATCAAAACACATTCTTTCGTCGGAGGAGATCGCGTTTGAAGAGCTCGGCTGTGAATCCGTAAAGCGCATGGTCATTCACGAACTGCCGCTTACTGTTGCAACTGACAGAACGGGCCGAAGTATATTTGATCGGTAATGTTCACATTTTGTTAAACTGAAAATGTTTTTTTGTTAAAAATATAGATATACTATTGAATCATAGGTTAAAAATCCTTCAAAGGAGCGATTGAAATGTACGATAACAACAATAACGACAGGAACAGTTGGAGCTCGCTTTATTCGCAAAACGGAAATACCCCGGAAAACAATGACGAAAGCGAATTCACCGGAGAAGTAGATGCTTTTGCGCGTGATGACGATACATCCGACACAACAGACGTCAATAATCCGTCAGACTACTTTCAGCCTCAGCAGCAGAGGCACCCGTATGAGCCGAGATATACACCTCCTCAGCCGCAATATATTCAGAACGGCGTATATCAATACGGCAATGCCAATAAGCCTCCTGTTCCGAAAAAGCCGAAAAAAGGCTTTACGGCCGGAAAAGTGATCGCGCTTGCGCTTTGCTGCTCTATCGTCGGCGGTCTTCTCGGAGCCGGCGGAATGGCGATCGGCGGAAAGATGTTTCTGAAAAACAGTTCTTCCCAGTCCACGGAGATATCGAATATATTCGAAAGCAAACGTACACCGACCATTCTGAACATCAACAGCATTGATGAAAGCAGGCTCATGTCGGCAGCCGAAGTATACGCGGCAAACGTGAATTCCACCGTCGGTATCACGACCTCGCTCACAACAAACTATTTCGGATATCAGACGACCTCGGCTGCATCCGGCTCCGGCTTTATTTTTTCGGACAACGGATATATTCTGACAAATTATCACGTTGTGGAAAATGCCGATACGATAAAGGTCACGCTTTTTGATGATTCGGCATACGAAGCATCCCTGGTCGGCTATGACAGCAGCAATGACATCGCGGTTTTGAAGATCGAAGCCGAAAATCTGACGCCTGTGATCATCGGCAATTCCGATATTCTCAATGTAGGTGATTCCGTCGTCGCGATCGGCAACCCGCTCGGCGAGCTCACCTTCTCCCTCACCTCCGGCTCCGTCAGCGCGCTTGACAGAACAGTGACTTTCTCAAACGCACAGACAATGCAGCTTATTCAGACAGACTGTGCCATAAACTCCGGTAACTCCGGCGGTGCGCTCTTTAACATGTACGGTGAGGTCATCGGCATTACAAACGCAAAGTATTCGTCAAGCTCCGCATCCAACGCTTCGATTGATAACATAGGCTTTGCCATTCCGATCAACAGCGTCAAGGAAATCGTGCGCAGCATTATCGAAAAGGGCTATATTTCAAAGCCTTACATCGGCGTTTCCGTCGCAACGGTAAGCGAAGAAGCGCAAAGCTACGGTCTTCCCGCCGGTGCAACCGTCAGAGCCATCAATGATAACAGTCCGGCACAGGAAGCAGGTCTTCTTGAAAATGATATCATCATCGAAGCGGACGGGCAGACGATCAGCTCAAGCTCCGATCTCGTTGCCTATATTGCCGACAAGGAAATCGGGGATACGGTAAGCTTAAAGATTTACAGACAGGGCGAGTACGTTGAGGTCACCTTAACGATCGGTGAACAGAAGCAGGCAGCCAAGAATGATGAAGATCGGGAGCAGGAGCAAGCTCAGCAATACGGTTACAATGATCAGCCGTTCTCATTCCCGTTCGGGTTTGATTTCGGCTGGTAAGAGCCCCGGAACTGACGATATTAAAATATACTGCCGAATGACGGCATTTCCATTTTCGCAATGCTGTCAAGATGATACAGAACTTTTTTTGCAACAGCCGCCGTTTGGCGGCTGTTTTCTTCGTTGACGGCGGCATATAAATCAAAAAGAGCGTCAGACAGTGTGTCGATCTCACTGTGCCGCAAAACGATGTGTGTGTAGCTGTCTTTTTTCTCCCAAAGCTTTATTGCTTTCTGCGCATTTGCCTGTGCCTCTTCCCATTTTTCCTTTTCGGACGCATCGGCTGTATTCTGAATAAGCGTCTGCATTTCAAGACACATGTCATTTATGCAGATGACGTTTATGACAGATGATGCTATCATAACAAAAAGGAGCATCGCGGCAGCGATTTCTTTCAGCTTCATCGCCGTTTCTCCTTTTTTGCAAAATATACCGTACCGAGCGAATTCACCGTCATAAAATACACTTCAGACGCGTGTCGGATGCCGAGCTCCTCCAGCCGTTTATTGAGCCAGTTTAAGTCATGTCCCGTTATCATCAGATTGTTTTCAAGTATTCTTCCGTCACTGATGATTATCACGGAATACCCGTATTCGGGTGCCTCTACACCGAGCTGTTCCGGCGTTGCCGGCGATTTGTTCGCATATAAGATCGTACTGAGTGTTCCATCCGTTTCTAAAATCGCATATCTCACTGAGGTGATATCGGATATGTCTTTTTTGCGAAGCTCCTCGGTGAGTTCGTCGATCGTAACACGGTTTTTGCGCATTTCCTCCTGCATGATCCTGCCGTTTTTGATAAGCATACTCGGTTTTCCGCACACGATCTCGCGAAATCGCACGCTCTTTACAATGCCCATGGAAATAAGCACCTCACAGGAAAGCAGCGTAATAACAGGTATCAGTCCGTACAGAAGCGGTATGCCCGGGTCCTGCAAAGGATGGGAGGCAAGGTCCGAAATTAAAACCGCGACAACAAGCTCTGCGGGCTCAAGCTCCCCAAGCTGCCGTTTTCCCATGATACGCATCGAAATTATCAGCGATAAAAACAATATCACCGTTCTGATTATGCTTATTGCCAAAATGATCACCCGATACGATTATTTCCCCTTTATGTAATTTTTATGAGCAGTATAGAAAAATATACCGCGGACTTTTATCTGTCCGCGGCATATTTTTAATCTTCCATAGCGGAGAGCGTTTTATTTTTTTCTTAACAGCCAAAAATGATTCTTGCCGTCATCCGATGTGATGGTATTGCAGGTCATGGTTTTGCCTTTTTCCGGATTGGAAAGAAGCAGGAGCCCTAATATTGTATTCGCAAAAGCTGCCACATTGACTGTCTTATCCGCCTCAAGCTTGAAAAGAAGCACATATTCGCGCCTGTTTTCAAGCTTGGAAAACTCGTCATAAAAATCTTTTACGGCTTTCCAGTCATGTTTTTCATAAATGATCTCATATTCCGGATTGTTCATGCAGCAAAAGAAAGGACTCTCTTCTGTTGCGATATCATTCTCAGGACATTCTGCAAACTCATAAACACTGTCATCGTTGCATGTAAGCACATTTTCAAATAATTCGTTTACTCCGCTTTTTATCTTGGAATAGGTATCTTCATCTATACCGAATTCCTCAGCCGCATCATACGTTTCCATTGCCGTGCTTACCGTCTCACGCATAGCTTTCAATTTTTCTTTCATATCTGTCATTTCGGTTTGATATGACTTTTGGATACTTCTGATTTCCTGCAATCTTTGTTCAGCCTCAGCAATTTTAGCTTCAAATGCTTCAAAAATCACTTGATTATCCTTGTCAATAAGGCTTTTGATCTCATCAATGGTAAATCCCGCCTTTTGGAGATTTCTGATTTTAATGAAGGTGAGTGCCTGACTTTCCTCATAATATCGGTATGACGACCATTGATCCACCCGGATCGGTTTCAGCAGATCTATGTGGTCATAATAGCGAAGTGTCTGCGGATTACAGCCGACAAGCTTTGCAAAGCCTTTGATTGTCATATCATATGCCTCCTTTCGGAAACCGTTATATCATTACAGTGCACTGTAATGTCAATAGCTTTATTTCAGTTTTTCACAGATCGCTTCGGCGCATTTTATGCCGTCCACGGCGGCGGACATGATACCGCCGGCGTACCCTGCGCCTTCGCCGCACGGGTATAGCCCGCAAACGGACACGGATTCATAGTTTTCACGGTCGATGCGCACAGGGGACGAGGACCTGCTTTCGACTGCCGTCAAAACCGCGTCCGGCGCGTCAAAGCCCTTGATTTTCTTTCCCATTTCAGGCAGCGCCGCAGCTATCGCGTCCGCCAGCAAGTCGGGCAGCGTTTTGCGCAGGTTTCCCCACTTTACGGCAGGTTTATAGGTCGGTTCAACACTTTTTGCGCAAATGCTCATCTTATCTGCCAGAAAATCTCCCACAAGCTGCGCCGGTGCGTGATAATTCTCCCCACCGTCTTTATAGGCGTCTGCTTCGTGCTTCCGCTGGAACGCGATCGCTTTTCGAGGCTCGTTGTCAAAGTCCTCCGGAGTAAGCGTGACCAAAAGAGCACCGTTAATATTGATATTATCGCGCGCGTATTCGCTCATTCCGTTTGTCACAACACCACCCTTTTCCGACGCGGCGGCAACCACATAACCGCCGGGGCAAACGCAGAAGGTATACACCGTTCTGCCCCCCGGCAAATGCACCGCAAGCTTATAATCCGGCGCGGGAAGCCCGAGTATACGCGAGCTTTTGCCGTACTGCGAAATATCAATGCTTTCCTGCAAATGCTCGATCCTCACACCGGCGGCAAAGCTCTTGCACGACAGCTTCACCCCTTTATCCATCAGCATTTCAAATGTATCGCGCGCACTGTTTCCGACAGCGAGAATAACGCTGTCCGTTTTTATATACTCTCCGCCGAGCACACAGCCGCAGACTTTTCCGTCTTTGACGTCGATATCTGTCAGCTTCGCGCCGAAGCGCACGTCGCATCCGCGCGAAATAAGCTCGTTTCGTATGTTTTCGACAACGTGCTTTAACACATCCGTTCCGATATGCGGCTTTGCAAGGTACGCTATATCCTCCGATGCGCCGAATTTAATGAATGTGTCAAAAACATGCGGTATACGCTCATCGTTTATCCCCGTTGTCAGCTTGCCGTCGGAAAATGTCCCTGCTCCGCCTTCTCCATACTGGACGTTGGAATTTTCAGAAAGCTCTCCGCCGTTCCAAAACCTTTCAACATCGTGTGTTCTCGTGCACACGTCCTGTCCGCGGTCGGCAAGAATGCACCTGACACCCGCGCCAGTAAGGGACAGCGCCGCAAAAAGCCCGGCAGGGCCCATGCCGACGATCACAACAGGCATATCTGTTTTTATATCTTTATACGGAAATTCATACGGCTTTTTCGGCGTGTATGTTTCGGCAGTCTTGATTTTTCCGAGTACGGCTTTTTCGTTATCACACGAAAAGGCAACAGTAAAAACATAGTGCACATCGGACTTTTTGCGTGCGTCAACGGATTTTTTCAGTATTTTCTTTTCCGTCATATTCTCAGCACCGCTCACAGACGCAATATAGGTCCACGGAGCATTCCCGCGTTCGGCAGGTATATTTATATTTGAAAGCTTTATCATTTTTATCACCGTTTCCGATTTTATCATCACGCGCCCTCTTTGACAATAGATGTGTTTACAAATGCGCCCGTTAGTGGTAATATAATATAGAAAAATTGTATGATATGAGGTTATCATCATGCTTGAAAAGCTAAAAGAAATCGAAGAAAAATTCAACGCGCTTGAAGCCCGAATGCAGTCTCCCGAGGTGTATTCAGACCCGGCGCTTTACGCAAAGCTTGCCAAAGAGCAAAAGGAGATAACGCCTGTTGTTGACGCTTACAGACGATACAGCAAATGCAAAACCGACGCGGACAGTGCACTTGAGCTCATGTCCGATCCCGATTTTAAGGAGCTCGCGCAGGAAGAATATGACGCGGCGCGCGAGGAAATGGCAAAGTGTGAAAACGAAATCAAGCTGCTGCTTCTGCCCAGAGACCCGAATGATGACAAGAACGTGATCGTCGAGATTCGCGGCGGCGCAGGCGGCGAGGAAGCCGCGCTGTTTGCGTACAATCTCTACCGCATGTACAGCATGTACGCTGACGCGCACCACTGGAAAACCGATATTGCTTATATAAACGAAACGGAGATCGGCGGTATCAAGGAAGTAAGCTTTATGATCGAAGGGGACGGCGCGTACTCGCGGTTAAAATTTGAATCCGGTGTTCACCGTGTTCAGCGTGTTCCCGAAACGGAGACCTCGGGAAGAATACACACAAGTACCGTCACCGTTGCCGTGCTTCCCGAAATGGAAGAAGTCGATTTTGAAATAAACCCCGCCGATCTGCAAATTGACACATACCGCTCATCCGGTGCGGGCGGTCAGCATGTCAACAAAACAGAATCTGCGATACGCATAACGCACCTTCCGACGGGTACCGTCGTTGAATGTCAGGATGAGCGCAGTCAATACAAAAACCGTGACCGGGCAATGAAAATTCTTGTTTCCCGTCTTTACGAGGCCGAGCGTCAGAAGCAGAATGCCGCGCTTGCCGCCGAGCGGAAAAGCCAGGTCGGTACGGGAGACAGGTCGAAGTCGGATCGTAGCCATGTCGTTC
>JAZRYQ010000238.1:0-3499 GCA_045600805.1 Candidatus Alloscillospira sp.
GAAGCTCTTGAAAAGATAAATACTGTTGCTGTTCACAGTTTTCCAAAATCGCGCTTGAATCGACAGGAAAGATATGATAAAATAAAAGCAACACCGCACATACGTCTGCAGCATCTACCGGATAAAACGAGCCCTGATCTCGTCAGTTTTTTCTTGAATACACAAAGTATTCCTGCGAAAAAATGCCTTCATCGGAACTCATTTTCTCTCGCCATCTGCTCTTGCCGCATTATGCGGTATTGCCTTAAAAAAACAGGTTCCGCTATGAACCTTTTTCTGTATATAAGAATACAGAGAGAAATGAATTTGTCAAAGCAGTTTTGACGTAAATCAGCAACAAACAGCGACTGTATTCGCAGAGGCCAGGACATACCGAGAATAAATCGGCAAGGCATGTATCATGATGAGTAAATACTACTTTATGTAATACATAGGGAGGTCTTACATTTGACTAAATGGAATGGATACAGACTGCTTGTAAAGTCAGTTATAAAAAAGAACAGGCGATTATCAATTGGTCTGTGGGGGCTGTTTTTTCTTATGACTGTAATTGTCATCACCGCTCTTGTATTGCCCAAAACGGTTGAATGTACGCTTGAAAACTTTCTGAAGGATTACAGAATGCCCGAAGGCTGGGTAACGACTCAACCGCTTGCGATTGGCGATTACAAAACCGACGGCATCTCATCATACGAGGCGGATTTTGCTGCGGATATGTTTGTTTATGACAAAAGTGACAGGCTTCTTTCTTTTCGTGTGTTCAGCATGTCGGAAAACAGCAATAAAAAATACTACACCGTTGAGAAAAGTAAAAACAACACTGCTTATCCGAGTGTTTATGTTACTGCAAAGTTCGCAGAATATTCGGGAATACATACCGGCGATATATTATCTGTAAAAACGCTGACCGGCTCCCATAAAATATATGTTGAATCGCTTGTTTCTCTGCCGGAAGCCCTTGTCTGCACCCGTAATGACGGCTCGTGGCAGGATGCGGAAGACTTCGGATACGCATATCTTCCGAGGAAAGATTATGACAGCATTTTCAGGACCAACGGTATAGCGAATCAGTGGTTTGTCAGCTTTGATGATGGCTTAACGCAAAAGCAAA
This sequence comes from Candidatus Alloscillospira sp., assembly GCA_045600805.1. Lineage (GTDB taxonomy): Bacteria > Bacillota > Clostridia > Oscillospirales > Oscillospiraceae > Alloscillospira. The sequence goes on from JAZRYQ010000238.1 coordinate 1,112, forward strand.
AAGAAGACGCCTTGTCAGAATTCGCCAAAAAGATAGGTGCCGAAGCGGATTCTGCCGTGCTTTTTGAAAATTCAGAGGTGCGGCATATGCTCGATAATACGATCGATACGCTTGCTGCTACCTGTCGGTATTTTCCTATGGCAATTTTCGTCATAGGGCTGTTCTTCGCAGGCTTGTTTGTGCGTCAGCTTGTTTTATACGACAGGAAAAAGATCGGACTTCTGATGGCACTGGGTTATTCCGCCAATCAGATTTTATTTATCTTTTTGCGTTATATCCTCTTGCTGAGCGTTTGCGCAATAGTGCCCGGCATACTTGCAGGGGTATTTACTGTTCGTGCAACCACGGAAATCTTCCGCGAAATGTATGTGCTGCCGCGCATGGATTACAGCTATTCGTTGTTTGCAATCATTGCATTTTTGCTGGCAATCATTCTCGTTGGCGTAGTTTCATGCCTTGTTTCTGCCCGCCACATTTCTGAGGTCGATCCGAGCGAGGCATACGGTAATACACAGGAAGATTTTACGGAGCTGCCTCAGCTGTTTTCCAAATTCCACATTCAGCCTATTGTAAAAATCGTGCTGGGCTCGATCATTCGGAATAAAAGCAATTTTATTCGCTCGGTTATCAGCATCGGAGCCTGCATCGCACTTATGATTTGTGCGCTTCTTTACTATGCTTCACAAAACGAAGTCTTTCCTGTTACATTCGGAGAGCGTTTCAGATACGATTTCACGGTTTCCGTTAATTCTGCGGACAGAGTTGAGCAAGAGCTGAAAGACATAGCCTGTATATCTGAAACGGAACCCGTTACAACTTTTCGTGAGGAACTTTCCTTTAACGGTGAGACAAAATCTGTTCTGGTCTGCGCACTCCGCGACAATGCAAAGCTGATCGTTCCAAGTGATGCTTCTGAAAACGCACTGTACCCTGAGAACGGTATTATACTCGACGAATGGACAGCTAAAAATATTGATGCTAACGAAAACGATACGGTTTTACTCGGAGACGTCAGCCTGACGGTTTTGGGCATTTCGCGTGAACTGGTAAACAGTACACAGTATATTTCCGAAGATACAGCCGCGTTATTGGGGAGAAACATCCCGGAATCATTTGCCGTAAAGCTTGATGAAGGAGCGGATACAGATGCTGTTGAAAAAGAAATTGCCGGTATACCGGAATGCACCGGCATTACATACCTTGAGCATCAGCAGCAGTCGTACTACGACATGATCAGGCTCGTCAATATAATAATAATGCTCATCGTGGGCATATCGTTGATACTCGGAATCGTGATTTTGTACAACATGGTGGCTTTGAACATTTTAAAGAGGCAGCGAACCAATGCCACACTGTCTGTACTTGGAGCAACGGGAAAGGAATTTGCAGTCATCGCCATGTGTGAAAATGCGATTTTGTATTTTCTGGCATTGATTCCCGCCTGTCCAACTGCCTATTTTGCTTCGAAATTCTTACTTACAATTGTAAGCAGCGACGCCGGGGGACAATATCTTCCTATTGTTCACTTTTGGGAAATTATAGTCATATCCGCCGTACTGTCGCTTATATATCTTACAGTCGGAATACTGGTGACGCTCAATAAGATCCGTAAAACGGATCTTGCCGTTGCATTGAACAGCAGCGAATAATACTTTTACTAGAGAACGAGGTTTAGATCATGATAAATTCCGTCTGGTTAACAAAACAGTTGAAAGATGCTCTTTCGGGCGACAACAAGCTGCTTGGGGGAGTACTCGATAATGTCCTTTCTCAATTTTCCGCAAAGGTGTGTCGTATATATCTTCTTGAACCGGATTCTTCTGTCGGTGCTGTTCTCAGATACGCTGACAGAGAAGCTGCCCTTCTGCCGACAGAATTATCAGGTATTCCGAAAAAAGATGGCGGGTTGTCGCATGACCCACCGGGTCTTTTTGTCCCCTTATCAACCGGAAAAACTTCGGTTTTTGGATGTCTGTTCATTGAAAATGCCCAATCAGATATTCTTTCCGAATCACAGGCCAATGCCGTGGATTCCTTTTCGGCATTTCTGTATTCCGAAGGAATGGGCGGGATTGTCAAATCATATAACGAAACGGCAATCAGCGTAAGAGACCTGTGCGTGGATTATAAGACAGGTTCGCAGGTTACGCGGGCAGTCAACAATGTCAGTTTGGACGTCTGCAAAAATGAATTCACAGTATTATTCGGGGCAAGCGGCTGCGGAAAAACTTCTCTTCTGAATGCTGTCGGCGGCATGATAAGTTTTTCATCAGGGTCGGTTGTTACAGACGGTGCAGATATTGCAAAACTAAGCCGCCATGAGCGTACGCTCTACAGACGAAATGTTATCGGATTCATCTTTCAGCAGTATAATCTTATCTCTGAATT
>JAZRYQ010000239.1:0-2983 GCA_045600805.1 Candidatus Alloscillospira sp.
GGCAAAGCTGCCCCAAAAACAAATCCGGTTTCATTCCTCCGCTTCGCGGAGGAACTCTGTGAGACTTATATAAATTCTAACAGCAGCTTCTCCGTGAAGCTGCTGTTTACTTATTTTGTAATATCGTTTTTACATTTGGAACAGATGTTTTTGTCTTTGAAAACAGATACGTCTTTTTTGCTGCCGCAGAAAATGCAGGCAGGTTCGTGTTTTTTCAAAATAATCGCATCGTCATCCGTATAAATCTCGACCGAATCTTTGACATTTATATCAAATGTTCTGCGAAGCTCGATCGGAAGAACGATTCTCCCGAGTTCGTCAATTCTTCTCACAATTCCTGTTGCTTTCATATATTTCCCCCCTAATCTGCTGTATTTATACCGCCATAGACAAATCATACCATATATTGTAACTATGTCAATACTTTTTACAAATTTCAACATGAAAATTCATAATATTCATGATTTTATTCATTATAATATGAATAACGCGGAGATTCGGTTATCTCCGCGTCAGTATTTTACATTTTTTCCGGCGCTGTTACGCCTATTATGGTAAGGCAGTTTCGGATTGCCTGTCTTGTACAGTCTGCAAGCTTCAGTCTTGCGTCAATAACGGCATCATTCTCCCCTTTTATGCGGCACGCATTATAAAAGCGGTGGAAACGCGCAGCAAGCTCGATAACGTATCGGTTGATTCTCGACGGGTCATAATCACGCGCGGCAAGCTTGATTTCCTCCGGAAGGAGGGATATCTGTTTTATGAGGTCGATTTCTTCCGGATTCTTCAGAATGGAAAGGTCAATGTCACTTGCCTTTTTGAGCGCGTGTCCGTCAGCGGCCAGAGCAGCAAGAAGACTGCATATTCTCGCGTGCGCATACTGGACATAATACACGGGATTCTCACTATCCTGACGGACGGCTAAGCCGAGATCAAATTCAAGATGTGTATCCGGCTTTGCGTTGAAGAAGAAGCGGCATGCATCGACCGAAATTTCGTCAAGCAGGTCATTGAGCGTCAGCGCCTTGCCCGTTCTTTTGGAAACCTTGATCGTTTCTCCGTCGCGTGTGAGCATGACCATCTGCATGATCAGAAAATGCAGCTTATCAGATGAAATTCCGAGTGCCGGTGATGTCATGGTCGCATTGAAGCGTATCGCGTGACCGTGATGGTCTGCGCCCCAGACGTCGATCACCTTATCGAAATTGCGCTCGACAAATTTATTTCTGTGATATGCTATATCAACGGCGTAATATGTGTAAAAGCCGTTCGATCTGCGCAGGACTTCGTCCTTGTCGGCACCGAGCTCCGTGTTTTTAAGCCATACGGCTCCGTCTTTTTCATAAGTGTATCCGTTATCCGTGAGAAGCTTTACGGTCTCGGCGACGTAGCCGGATTCGTGAAGCGAGCTTTCAAGAAACCAATTATCGAACTTTATGCGGTAACGCTCGAGATGCTGTTTCATAAGCGCGATGTTATGCGGAAGGCCGTATTCGACAAAGGCTTCTCTTCTCTCCTCTTCCGGCATAGCAAGATACGCTTCGCCGTCTTTTTCATAAAGCTTTCGCGCAAGCTCTTTAATATCGTCACCGTGGTATCCGTTATCGGGAAATTCAACGGCGTTTTCACCGAGACAAATCTGTAAATATCTTGCCTCGATCGACTTACCGAACAGATCGACCTGATTTCCCGCGTCATTCACGTAAAATTCACGCCATACATCGTATCCTGCGTAATCAAGCACGGATGCAAGCGTATCACCCAAAACGCCGCCCCTTGCGTTTCCTATCGTCATAGGGCCTGTCGGGTTTGCGGAAACGAATTCGACCATAACGCGCTCACCGTTTCCGATATTTATTCTGCCGTAGTCCTCGCCGTCCGCCTCGACACCGGCAAGAACATCGGAAAACCATTTTGTGCCGAGATAAAAGTTCATAAAGCCCGGACCTGCGACTTCGGCTTTTTCAAAATACGTTCCCGCAAGCTCAAGATTTTCGCACAGCGCTTCCGCAATCTTTTTCGGCGCCATGTGAAGTGTTTTCGCGGCAGCCATAGCGTGCGTTGCCGCGTAGTCACCGTTGGCGGTATCTCTCGGGATCTCGATATTTCCGTTTAAAGTGCCGCTTTCGGGAAGCTTACCGGAAGCGACGCATTTTGCATACGCGTTTTTTATCAGTTCGTTTATCTGTGTTTTCGCTTTATCAATATAATTTGCCATATCGCCACATCCTTATTTCACATCAATAATAAACGCATTTCTGCTGAATGCCTTGTTGTCAAGGTCAAGAATATAATGCACTTCAAGCTTGCCGCCGTTTTCATCCAGCTCCCGCTTGGAGCGCAGCGTAAAAACACCGAGGTCAAGGATCCCCTGCGGCGTTTCATAATGATACTGATGCCGTTTTTCGTCATCGAAAATCATCTCGCCGCTCCCGCTTCCCTTACGCATCATCGTCACGTAATCCGGATATACGCTGAACTCGGTCGTACAGCCGGCAAAGCCGGTAAGTTCGCTTTCCTCGTATGATATAACTGTTTTGTCCGGACTGAACCTGTATTTTCCCTCGGTCACAAGCTCGATGCAGTCCTCGTCAGAGCCATCCGGCTGAGCCTGATATCCGTGTACTGTTATCATTACGTCTTTCATCTGAAAATTCCTTTATGATTGAAATATGCTTTTATATCATACGGCACAACTGAAAATATTACAAGGGTAAATTCATAAAACAGTGGAAATATATTATGATATTTGCTATAATGATAACAGAAATATCTTTCTGGCTCGGAGCATTATTATGAAAATTGATTTGACTGAAAAGGAATTCCGCCGTCTTCTTGATATGGCATACATCGGCAACTGGATTTTGAACTCGACGCGGGAGGATGACCGTTTTGAGGATTATGACCTTGTGGAAAGCAAGCTGTTTTCTTACTGCCGTGATGTCGGCATGGATGAGCTTTGCACGCAGTACCCCGGTGTAAC
>JAZRYQ010000240.1:0-16001 GCA_045600805.1 Candidatus Alloscillospira sp.
GGACCTGCTATTTTTGTTCAAAAAAGGGTAGGAATACATAGATCCTTTTTCAGGCTTTATAAATTCCGCTCCATGAAGATGTCAACACCCCACGATACGCCGACGCATCTGCTCGAAAATCCGGAACAGTACCTCCTGAAAATCGGCAAAGTGATACGCAAGCTCTCAATCGATGAGCTTCCGCAGCTATTCAATATTTTAAAAGGCGATATGTCCGTGATAGGTCCGCGTCCTGCTCTTTGGAATCAGGATGACCTTATTGCTGAACGCGATAAATACGGTGTCAACGACGTAAAACCCGGACTTACCGGCTGGGCACAGATAAACGGCAGAGATGAACTTGAAATACCCGTGAAAGCAAAGCTTGACGGGGAATATGCCGAGAAGCTTAGCTTTTTGTTTGACTGCAAGTGCTTTTTCGGCACGATAGGAAAAGTTCTGAAAAGCGAGGGCGTTGTTGAAGGCGCAAAGAGAGACGACGAAAGAAGCTGATCGTTTTGAAAAAAATTCTTGTCACCGGCGAGGGCTCCTATATAGGCAATTCTTTTGCCGCGTATTTGAACGGCAAAGAGGAATATTCCGTTGATATTGTTGATGTCATAAGCGATGCATGGAAAAAATGCGATTTTTCCAGCTATGACGCGATCTATCACGTGGCGGGTATTGCCCACATAAAGGAAACGAAAGAGAACGCCGGGCTATATTACAAAGTCAACCGGGATCTGGCGGTTGAAATTGCAAAAAAGGCGAAAACCGAAGGCACGGGGCAGTTCATCTATATGAGCTCAATGAGCGTTTACGGGATGGAAACCGGTGTTATCAACCGAGAGACACAGCCTGCTCCTAAGAGCAATTACGGTAAATCAAAGCTTGAAGCGGAAAAACTGCTTGAAGAGTTGTCGGATGAACAGTTCAGGGTGTGCCTATTAAGACCGCCGATGGTATACGGAAACGGATGCAAAGGTAACTTCCGATCCGTGATAAAGCTTGTGCGTTCACTGCCGTTTTTCCCGAAGGTGGATAACAAAAGAAGCTCGATTTATATAGACAATCTGTGCGAATTTGTGAAGCTGGCTGTTGACAGACAGCTCTGCGGTGTTTACTTTCCGCAGAACAGAGACTATATGAATACGTCCGCAATGGCGCTCCTGCTTGCCCGAAAGCTTGGCAAAAAGCTTGTGCTCAGCAGCTTTCTCGGATTCGGCGTGAAGCTCCTGATCCCTTTTTTGCCGATTGCAAAAAAGGCTTTCGGAAGCCTTATCTACGCAGACACCGAGCAGTTTGACTGGTGCTACTGTGTAAAAGACGGCGATGACTCGGTAGAGCTTTCCGTATAACTTATTTTCAGCAAGATCGAGGTAATATACAATGCCCGAGCAGGATATCATGACAAAAGCAATCCAGCAGAAAATGCTGGGAATCATGGTTTATTTTAAACAGTTTTGTGAAGAGAACGGACTCGTATTTTCCCTTGCCGGTGGAAGCTGCCTCGGCGCTGTCCGGCATAAGGGCTTCATTCCGTGGGATGATGATGTTGATATCTTCATGCTGCGCGATGATTATGAGAAGCTGCCTGATTTATGGAACAGGTTTGCCGATACAGAGCGTTATTCATGCGTCAGATCTGACGATAAAATAAACATTCATCATACGGCGACAGAAATAAAAGACAATAACACGACGTTTATTAACAGACATTGCGTTGACTGTGATGTACATCAGGGCGTGATGATAGACATCATTCCGCTTGACGCTGTTCCGAAGGGAAAATTCGCCCGGTTAATGCAGATGGTTTATTCAATGGCTTACTGCTGCTTTAATTTCCAGAGACTTCCCGAGCATAAAAGCAGATTTACTTATATTCTCACAAAGTTCGCTCTCGGGATCATACGTTCCGATAAAGCAAGATATAAAATATGGAAATTCTGTGAAAAGCAGGTCTCAAAATACAGCGTGGATGAGCATGATACAGTCGCCTCTTTCGGCGAGGGCGCGACGATCATGCGCCAGTATTTTCCGAAAAAATGGTTTACAGAGCCGGTCATGGCGGAATTTGAGGGCGTTCATATGCCGATTCCTGCCGATCCGGACAAATATCTTACGATCTCTTACGGCAATTATATGCAGCTTCCTCCGGATGAGGAGCGGGTTTGCCGCCATGATACTGTTTTTATTGATTTGGAGCACAGCTATAAGCAGTACCGGGGCATAATATACTTTGTCAACGGTGACAACAAATAATTTTTCGATTTGGGCGGTACAATATGAAATTATCCCGCACTGAAAATTCAATGCGAAATGCGGCATGGGGAGTTATATACCGCATTGTCATGCTTTTATGCCCGTTTGCCGTGCGAACGATACTTATTCGCAAGCTCGGTATGGATTATGCCGGACTCAGCAACCTGTTTACGTCGATCCTCACTGTGCTGAATCTTGCCAATCTCGGCTTCGGAAGCTCTCTTGTATACATGATGTACAAGGCTGTCGCAGAGGACGATAAGCCGTCGCTTTGCGCAATGCTTTCGTTTTTCAGAAAGGTTTATAAAATAGTCGGACTTGTCATCCTCGGACTCGGACTTGCCGTGATGCCGTTTTTGCCGCATCTTATAAACGGTGAGTGCCCGCCGGATATTGATCTTTATATCCTGTTCGCGATTTATCTTGCGGAAACCTCGATGGATTATCTGATGTTCGGCTATAACGAGGCGCTTTTCAACGCCTATCAGAGAAACGACGTAATGACGAAAATCTCCGCCGCAAGATATATCATTCAGTATGCTCTTCAGGCGGCAGTCCTGCTCATTTTCAAAAACTACTATGTTTATATAATCATTCTGCCTTTGATGGTCATTCCGAACAATATAGCAAAATATGTGACCGCAAGGAAAATGTTTCCCGAAATTTCCTGCAAAGGAAAGCTTGACAGCGAAACAAAGCACCAAATATACAGCAAGGTCATTTCTCTGTTTGGCCATAAAGTCGGAAATACCGTGCTTGTAAGCATAGACAGCGTTCTCATTTCCGCTTTTTTAGGTCTTACCATGTCGGGCATATACGGAAATTATTACCTTATACTCACCGCGGTAAACGCGCTGGCCGAGGTCATAACCTTCGGCAGCATTTCCGGCATCGGAAATAAGCTTGTGACTGATTCACTCAATGATAATTATAAACTCTTCAAAACGATGACATACGGTTGGACGTTTTTGATAGGAGGAGCGGCTGCGTGTATGCTCTGCTTCTATCAACCGTTTATCGGCGGCGTATGGATAGGAGCGCACGGCTTGCTTTCAACGGAAATAATGATCCTTATCGTTGTGTATTTTTACGCATGGATGGTACGTATCATGCAGCTGACATACCGTGACGCGGCTGGGCTTTGGAACAAAGACTGGTTAAAGCCGTATCTTGCCATGATACTGAATCTTGTTTTCAGCATTATTCTTATCAAGCGCACGGGAAAAATCAGCGGCGTGCTGATCCCGACGATCGTTATTTTTGTGCTTCTCTATTTTCCGTGGGAAGCGTGGGTACTTTTCAAACACCTGTTTAAAAGAAATGCGGCGCCGTATGTTTTCAGAATGATCCTTTATACCTGCCTGAACGCGGCAGCCTGCGCCGTATGTTATTTCCTGTGTGAGCTCATATCTCCCGCCAATTCACTGATATCGCTCATTGTACGCATACCGATCGTTGCAGTGGTATTTATAGGATCGTGGGTCCTTTTCACGTTCAGACAAACGGAATTCAAGGATTTGACGGAAATGATCAAGAAAGTGTTGAAACGATAAACGGTTGTAATGGAGAAATGAGTATGACAGAAAGTATTCAGACATTTTTGATTCGAAGAATATTTCCTCCGTTTGTAAAGCTGAACGAAAAAATCGGAAGGCGCTTTTCCGATGTCCTGTTCACCCTGAGTGTAGTCTGCATTTTTCTGATGCAGTATTTAAACCATGCAAACCTCATGGGGGCAAGGTTTATCTATATGTTTGTGCCGTTTTGCGTCTTTATGGGGCTCGCAATTTTAACCGGTCTGCATAAAGATATGAAGCCTGTCCGATTTCGTATGCCGCTGATGCTGTTCTGGTGCATTACAGGTCTTTTTGCGCTTGTAACCGGTATCGTTATCTGTCATGACCATCTTGCGGATTTTATCGTTATGATGATAATCATGCCGCTGTTTTTTGCTGTTTGGGCAAATCAGACACAGCGCCTTTTCACCTTGCTGACGGATGCTGCTCAGCTTGCTTACACGATATTGATTCTGTTCAATATGTTCTTTTTCCGCGTAACAACAAATTATGAAGGCTTTTTTATCAATCCCAACAGGCTGAGCATGGTTTCGGCAGTCGCCTTCGCACCAAGCATAGTGAGATTTCTCCATAAAAATACGAAAACGTCGGAACGGGTGATTTCCTGCGTGATCTCCGCCTTATCCGCAGGCGTGATTCTGCTGACTGAATCCCGCGCAGGGCTTGTTGTGATCGCGCTGAGTACTGTGTTTGCACTGGCTGTTTATATCATCACAAAACCGGAAGTGAAAACATTTCTGAGGCGTGTTTTGATTCTGATTTTTGCTTTTGCCTTCGCGTTTTTCCTTACAGAGCCGATATTCAATGCCGCTTATGGTTTGACAGAGTTTGTTTTCGATCCTGTTGCGGTCGAAGAGGCGGTGTGGGAGCATCAACCGCAGCGATATACCCGCATTACGTTTGTTGAGGATCCGGATCCGACTGATACCGATGAGCCGGAAGAATACACGGTTGAGCTTTATTCAAAAGCGGATAATACGCTGATGAACGGCAGAAAGCCTATATGGAAAGCGTATTTTGACGCCTTGGATATTCTGGGACATTCGACAGACGAGCCAACGCCGTACATATATAACGAAGCCGAGTATAAAGCACATAATACGCCCTTGCAGATGGCATATTCATACGGCTTTCCGGCCGGTGCTGCCTATCTTGTTTTCAATATCCTCGGGGGTATTGTACTGCTTATAATGTCAGTAAAACGAAAAGATGATTACGTTCTCTTTGCGCTTATCATCACGGTCGCATTCGGAGCTTATTCTATGATAGAGTCTTTGGTTTCCCCTGTAAATCAGACGCCGACCTTCCTCTATTTTATTTCTCTTGCGGCGGCGGTCTGTAAACCGGAGAAAACAGTCGGAAAAATCAAATAAGGTAAAAATGCAACCAGATTCGGAGGAATACATATGGGATTTTTAAGAAATTTAGTATCGACCAGAAGCGCTATGCAGAAGCTGCCGCCAATGGATGAGATACATTACATAACCGATGAAGAACTCAAACAGCTTCAGGACTGTTTTCTTGAGATCATAAAAGATATTGACAGAGTCTGCGAGGAAAACGGCATATGCTATATTGCAAACGGCGGAACATGCCTCGGCGCTGTGAGACACGGCGGATTTATACCATGGGATGATGATGTCGATCTGATGATGCCGCGGGAGGACCTTAAAAAATTCCTTGAAGTGTTTGACAGTACGCTCGGAGATAAATATGAAATCACATCACCGGACTCAAAATATCAGCTTGAAAGCCTTATTACGGCTGTGTATAAAAAGGGAACGATCAAAGCAAGCGTGCAGACCATGCACACGGATCTTCCGCAGGGCGTACATATTGACCTTTTCCCGATCGAATCCATTCCGAAAAACAAGCTTGTCCGCGCCGTGAAAGGTGTGACCGCCATGCTTCTGCAATACATTGCCGTGTCATCTCTCCTGAAGGCGTTTTCCGATGATACGAAAAAACAGTTTTTCTATCAGACAAAAGCGGGGAAAATCAATTACAAACTCAGAATGTTCATCGCAGCCGTGTTCTCATTCCGCTCATATGACAAATGGTGCACGACGTTTGACAGATTTGTTCAGTGCAAAAAGGATACGGGACTCTGGGGCGTGCCGACCGATGTGGGACATTATTTCGGGCACGTCATGCCGAAAGAGGTCTATTACCCGCCGGTAAAATGTCAGTTCTGCGATATGCAGCTCAATATTCCGCATGACCGCCATACATATCTTGTGAACGCTTACGGTGATTATATGCGTATACCGCCGGTCGAGGAAAGAGAACAGCATTGGTCGATAGGGTTTGACTTGAATCCGGACGGACATAATAATGAACAGGTGTAAATTATGATTGATTATCCGATTGATATCGTTATCCCATGGGTCGACGGAGCCGATCCTGCCTGGCAGAAGGAGCATGATAAATACAGTCCGGATAAAATCAGCGATAATTCATCGGCAAGATTTCGGGACTGGAATCTTATGAAATACTGGTTCAGAAGTGTGGAGCAGTATGCCCCGTGGGTGAGAACGATCCATTTTGTGACATACGGACATTTGCCGTCATGGCTGAATACCGAAAACCCGAAGCTTCACATTGTGAATCACACCGACTATATACCGGAACAGTATCTTCCCACCTTCAGCTCCCATCCGATCGAGCTGAATATGCATCGCATCAGCGGTCTATCCGAGCATTTTGTATATTTCAATGATGATGTATATTTTTCACAGCCTACTTGCCCGGAAGACTTTTTCAAAAACGGACTTCCTGCAGACACGGCATGCTTCGGTGTTGTTAAAAACGCCGATATTGCAAATTTCATGCCGTACATATATCTGAATATGCTGGCTGTCATAAACATGAGATTTTCAAAACGCGAAATGCTGAAGCGTGATCTTACAAAATGGATCACGCCGAAAAACGGAAAAGCCATGCTGTATAATCTTTATCTGCTTCCGTGGGGCGAGTACACGGGCTTCCGAAACTATCACTCCGGAACGCCGTTTTTAAAATCGACGTTTGATGAGGTGTGGGAAGAATATCCCGTCATTCTTGACAGGACATGCGGGCATAGATTCAGAAGCAAGGAAGATGTGAATCAGTACCTCATGAGATACTGGCAGCTTTGCACCGGAAAATTCGTGCCGCGTAAGCCGAACAACGCCTATTATACTGTCGGTATGGACGATTTTGAAACGATCAAAGCGTCACTGTATAACAAAAAATATAAGATAGTATGTATTAACGATGATCCGCTGGATTTTGATTTTGACAAAGAGCAAAAGAGGATTTCACAAATGCTCGAAGAGAAATATCCGGACAAATCATCGTTTGAACGCAACTGATTTTCGGAGTAAACGATGCCTGATATATATACTCACTACATTTTCGGCGGCAAGGTTTATAATAACCTGCCGCCTGAGATTATTCGAAGACTTGACAGAAGCATATTTGATTTTGCGCTGAACGGACCCGACGACTGGGCAACATACAGGTTTTTAACACCGCTGTCAAGACACGGAAAACAAAGGCGCTCCGGTATTATGCACACGGAAAAAACCGGTGCCTTTCTTCTTGCGCTTGCAGACGGCGCGAAAAGCACGATATGCGGAAACGAGATGCTTTCCTATCTCGCGGGATATCTGTGCCACTATTGTCTGGATGCAGGGACACATCCTTACGTCAATGCACGCGCGGGTATTTTTGACGGCTCTGATGAAACGAAAAAATATCGCGGAAGGCATCTTGCACTCGAGCATTCGATCGACCTGCGCATGATGCAAAGCGATAATATGACAATAAAGGACAGACCGATAACGAAAAGAACATTTTCGCTCATGCGCCTGCCGGACAACATGAAAACGGAAATAAACAGAGCTTATTATGCCGTATACGGCTGGAACGATGTTTTTGATGAGCTGAACACGGCAAGATGTGATTTAAAGCGTTTTTATCTCATAGCGGAAGATCCAAAGGGTACTTTGCATTATTCCCTTTATCCGTTCAGAAAGCGTATTCCGTCCTATTTTGCCGCATCCTACTATAAAGACGCATTTTTGAACAAGGACAGCTTAAACGAAGCTCATGCAGAATGGCATCATCCGTTTGACGATTCGCTTGTTTCAAATGATTCATTTTTTGATCTGGCCGCAAAAGCGGAAATAAAAGCAGCCGCTATGATCAGGGCTGCCTATGATTATTCTGCTTGCATGACGCTCAGACGCGATACCCTGAAAGAAATATTCGGCAATATGTCTTACTCGACCGGATTTGATCTGCGTGACGAAAGAGGTGAGAAAAAACCGGATTTTTCGCTGCTTTTATAGTGTTTCAAAATAATGATTGACAAGAAAGCATCATAGTGTTATTATATCAATAAAGAATAAATTCAGGTCGTTTGAAACACCTGATTTGTTTTTTGTGCATTTTTCAGAAAAAAGCGTTTCATTTACTTGAAATTCTGCCGATATATGAAACGTTCCAGACTATAAGAAATTAAACTTTACGAGAAGGTAATGGCTGTGGATAAATCTCTTTCCAGAAAAGAATTTGATATATTGGATGTGCTTATCGCCGCTTCTGAGAAGCTCTCCCAAAGACAGATACAGGATAGAACAGAATACTCGCTCAGTACGATAAACCGTACATTGAAAACCCTTATTGAGAAAGGTTATGTGAATGACGGCTTAATAACAACAGCGGGGCTGGACGCGATGAAGCCGTACAAGGTCAAAAGAGCGATTTTTATCGCGGCCGGCTTCGGAACGCGCCTTTTGCCGATCACCCTCAATACACCGAAGCCGATGGTCCGAGTAAAGGGAATACGGATCATTGACCGTATGCTTGACGCCTGCATCGCTGCGGGAATCGAGGAGATTTATATCGTAAGAGGGTATCTTTCCGAGCAGTTTGACCAGCTCCTGTACAAATACCCGACGATAAAGTTTATAGACAATCCTGACTATAACGAAACGAATAATATTTCGTCCGTTGTCTGCACGAGACATTTGCTGGACAATACATATGTGCTGGAAGCGGATATACTCGTTTCTGACGGCGCCGCGCATAGAATTATCAAAAAGTATCAGTACACATCCAATACACTTGCCATCAAACGTGACAGAACAGATGACTGGTGTTTTATGACCAAGGATAATGTCATCATTTCTCAGCAGGTAGGCGGAATTGACTGTTATCAGGAAATCGGTATTTCATATCTGAGTGAGGATGACGGCAAAAGGCTTTCTGAGCATATGGCGCAGGCATATGAAATGCCCGGCGGCAAGGAGCTTTTCTGGGATCAGGTGCAGCTTTCGATTTTCAAAAACCAGTACCGAATCGAAGTCCGTCCGTGCCGTGAAGAGGACGTTGTTGAAATCGACACTTTTAAGGAGCTTAAAGCGGTCGATAAAGCATACGATATCAGATAATTGCAAGGAGGTAATTTTATTTTTGATCACAATAAAAAGCCCTGCTAAGCGTTGCGAGCACTTAACAGGGCAAATGCAGTAAGTTCCTCGGAAATGAGGGGCAGATGGAAACCCGCCTGCTTTCTGCCCCTCCAGTATAAAGGCGGACTTGAAAAAAGTCAAGTTGTAATATGAAGGAGTAATGAAATGAAAACTTTTAGAAGAATTTTGGCTGTTGTCTGCGTCTGTGCAACACTTATGCTTATGCTTTCCGGCTGCGGAAGCTCAAAAAAGAATAACAAGATAACGATCTGGACAAGCGGCGAGGATTACAAAAACGAGTATTATCTGACCGAATGTCAGAAAAAGTTCCCCGATTATGATATCACCCTTGAGTACATGAACAGCAGCAGTATAGCAGCAAAGGTCATGGAAGAGAAAGAAAACTGCACTTGTGACATCATCCTCTCTGAGGAGTACGGCTATCTGTACATGTGCGAGGATTATATTGCCGAGCTGAAGGATTTTGATTTTTCCGTATTTATGGATGCGATCGTTCCGGCAAGCCATAAGTTCACGCCGGAGGTAAAGAACGGCGGCTGTGTCGTCCTCAACCCGGCTGTTCTTGAAAGCAAGGGACTTGAAGCACCGATGTCGTATCAGGATCTGCTTGATCCGAAATACAAAGGGCTTATTTCCATGCCGAGTCCTGCTTCCTCTGGTACGGGTTATATGTTCTTAAGACAGCTTACGAATGAGTGGGGAGAAGGGGAAGCATTCCAATATTTTGAACAGTTTTCACAGAACGTATTACAGTATACATCATCCGGCTCCGGCCCCGTGAATGCGCTTGTACAGGGCGAAGCGGCAATCGGCCTCGGCATGACATCACAGGCGGTTGTCGAAATCAATGAAGGTGTCGGACTTGAAATCGTTTTCTTTGATGAAGGCTCACCTTACAGCATGTACGGCAATGCAGTGCTCACAAAGAGCGCTGAGCGTGAGTGCGTAATGGAAGTTTTCAATTATCTTGCAACGGACCTCTGCAAAGGCAATAACGAGCGCTACTTCCCGGATCAGATTTTCAAGGATTTTGCACCGGAGGTAGAGGGATTCCCGAAAAATATCAAATACGGCAATATGAGCAACGATACTCTTGAAGAAAAAGAAAGGCTGTTGTCCTCATGGATATACTCGTAAAAAACAAACTTGAAGCGGTCAACATATCAAAGCGCTATATAGAAAAGGGCGTTGAAAACGGTATACTGAAAAGCGTAAGCTTTCATGTCCGGGATGGAGAGTTTCTCTCCATCCTCGGGCCATCCGGCTGCGGAAAAACAACGCTGCTCAGAATTATCATAGGGCTTTTGAAGCCGGACGGCGGAAAAATCATAAAAGACGGCATTGATATCACCGCTGAAAGGCCGGATAAGCGTGGCATGGGCATTGTTTTTCAGAACTATGCGCTTTTTGAAAATATGTCCGTTCTCCGCAATGTCGAGTATGCACTGAAGCTCCACCCCGAAACAAAGGCATCAGCAAGACAGACCGCGGAAAAGATGCTTGACGCTGTCGGATTGTCTGAGCACATAAATAAAATGCCGAAGAATCTCTCCGGCGGTCAGCAGCAGCGTGTGGCGATCGCAAGAACGCTTGCCCTCAATCCCGACATTGTCCTTTTTGATGAACCGATGTCAGCCCTTGACGTTGCGACAAGACTTTCCATGCGTGCAGAGCTTAAAAACCTTCAGGAAAAGTTCGGTACGACGATGATATATGTAACGCATGACCAGGAAGAAGCGTTTGCGATGTCTGACAGGATCATGATAATGGACCATGGCGAAATCAGTCAGATTGATACGCCCGAAAATATTATGCGTAATCCTGCAAACGAGTACGTTCAGACTTTTGTACTTGACAATCTGCGCGCAAAGGTAGATTCACTCAGACGCTTTACTGAAGGTAGCAAATTATGATAAAGACAAAACCGAAAATTTCATCTGCTGTCGTCAAAATATGCATAATTCTGTTTTTTGCAGTATGCGTCATTGCGCCGATAGTATCCATGCTTTTCAGGATCACACCGGCTGGCTTTGCAGGTGTAGTCCATTCTGCGCAGTTTTCGCCTGCTGTCTTTAATTCGATCTCAACGGCGCTTACAGCGACGGTGATTTCTCTCATACTTGCGCTTTGTGCGGCATGGTGTCTTGAACGGACTGCCATAAAGCTTAAAGCCTTTTTCAGTATAATTTTTGTTATTCCGATGCTTATACCGTCCATTTCCCATGCGTTCGGCCTCGTTGCACTTTTGGGAACAAACGGGATCATTACGAATCTTTTTAACCTTGAAACGAGCATATACGGTTTTTGGGGAATCGTTATCGGCTCTGTTATGTATTCTTTCCCAATGGCGTTTCTTATGTTTTCCGGTATTCTCCGCTATGAAGATGCCATGCCGTATAAAGCGGCAGAGGTGCTCGGCGTTTCAGCCGGTCACAGATTTTTCGATATCACTGTACCGTATCTGAAAAAAACACTTATTTCCGCATTTTTTGCGGTTTTTACAATGATTATTACGGATTACGGCGTTCCGCTTATGATAGGCGGCAATAAAATTACGCTGTCTGTCCTTATGTATAATAAAGCAGTCTCCATGATCGACTATGACGCGGGCAGCGTGATCGGCGCTTTCCTGCTGATTCCGGCTATCATTGCTTTTGTTGTCGATTTGTTAAATCCCGAGAACGGGCAGGGAAGCTTTGTTGCCGAACAGGTCGTGCCGGAAAAGAAAAAAGGCGCAGACATTTTGTCTTATCTTTTCTGCATTGTCATAGGTCTTTGCGTCCTTGCGCCGATCATAGCGTTCTGTGCTATGGTTTTTGAAACGAAATACCCTGTCGATACGACGTTTACGATATATCATATACAGAAAACATTTAACAGAGGTGCGGGAAAATACCTGCTGAATTCTGCTCTGTACGCCTTGATGACGGCTGTGTTCGGAACGGTCATCGCTTTTGTATGCTCGTATCTGACGGCGAGATTAAAAGGCAAAGTGAGCAAAATCATGCATCTTGTGTTCATGACCTCCATGGCGATTCCCGGAATCGTGCTTGGTTTGTCGTATGTTATATTTTTCAACGGCACGTCGATTTACGGTACGGTACTGATAATCGCGCTTGTCAACTCCGTACACTTTTTCGCGTCACCGTATCTGATGATTTATAATACCCTCGGCAAAGTCAATCCGAATCTGGAAGCCGTAGGCTCAAGCCTCGGCATAAGCAGAATACGCATCATCCTCGACGTGATCGTACCGAAAGTAAAATATACCCTGTATGAAATGCTCGTGTATTTCTTTGTTAACTCCATGATGACCATTTCCGCAGTATCTTTCCTTGCGCCGCCGGCGCCGAAGCCGATCGCGCTTATGATAAATCAGTTTGAAGCCCAGCTTCTGATGGAGAGTGCGGCATTTGTATCCCTGATCATTTTCGTTATCAATTTTGTTATCAAAATCATCATGGAAAGCATAAAGCGCCGCTCACAATTAAAAGAAATATAGGAATCGCATACAATTATCCAGTAAGTCAAAAATAACACGATCCGGACAGCTTTTGAAGCTATCCGGATCAACTTTTTTGTGATATTTGGCGTCAGATGTCTTTTTTGAATGTCAGTATCAGAAATGAAAGCGTCGTTTTGATTTCATGGAGCGCATTTAATCGCGCAAGTCCGTCCTTTGGCGTGCGGTGCACATACGGAGTCATGGAAAACAGCGCCGAAATATGCTCATGAGACTGAATTTCTGCCGTGTATTCAACACGTGTCGTGTTTTCAAGTCTAAATCCGTTCACGGTATGCTTATCCTCTTGATTTATGTACGGGTTTTCATAAATTACCTGTTTTAATTCCCAAAGATGTTTTGCCCCGGGGACAACTAAAACAAGATGACCGTCGGGCGACAGTATACGCGCGTATTCCTCGGGCGCTGTCGGCGCGAAAACGGATAGTACTAAATCGGCAGAGCGTGAAGCTATCGGCGCGTGAAAAGCGCTTGCTGTGATATACTGCGTGAGCTTATCGCGCGAAGAAGCATATTTACACGCCGATTTTGAGATATCAATGCCGATGATTTCGGCATCCGGCAGGGAAGAAGCGATTGCGTGCGTATAGTAACCCTCTCCGCAGCCGCAGTCAACGATTCCGGCAGGAGCCAGAGATTTTATCATCCTGCACAATTCGCGCTGTAACGGTTCGTAGCAGCCTGTATTTAAAAAGCTGCGGCGCGCAGCGACCATATCACTGCTATCTCCGATGAATTTGCCGTCTTTTCCGGAAACTAACAGATTACAGTACCCCTGTGCTGCGATATCAAAGCTGTGCCCGTTTTTACAGACAAAGGCTTTGACTGTCTTATTCAGTTTTTCCGAACAATGCGGACATATAAGCATGTTTATCATTTCCTGTGTGTTATTACAGACGATTTAAACTGTTGCGATGGTGTGCGGGTAAAGCTCGTCGACAAAGTCAATATGACTTTGCCGACGTTTCTTTAGACTGTCAGTGAATCGTCACCGGTAAACCGTATTCTTCCATAATGGCTTTTAACTTCTGCATGTAAGAGTCCGACGGGGGAGTGGCTTCCGCGACGGGCTTATCTGAGATGCGAAGATACTTTGTAACACCGAGATTGTGATACGGCAGAAGCTGAATGACTGTTACCGCATCACCGAGCTCTTTGCAGAACTCTGCCGTAGCGCGGATATTTTCAACATCATGGTTGAACATCGGAATAACGGGTATTCTTATCTGCATTTTTCCGCCGTGTTCCGCGATTTTTTTGCAGTTTTCCTTGATGATATCACACGGAACGCCGACGACGGCTCTGTGCTTTTCATTGTCCATGTGTTTTAAGTCATAAAGGAACAGATCGGTGTACGGCATCACTTTCTCTATCGTTTCCCATTTGCAGAAGCCTGTCGTGTCAACGGCGGTGTTGATGCCCTCTGCTTTGAGGCGCTTGAGAACTTCAAGCGTGAATTCCGGCTGCGTCAGACATTCACCGCCGGAAATCGTCACGCCGCCGCCCATTTTGAAAAATTTTCTGTCGCGCAAAAGACGCTCAACAAGCTCATCGACGGTATAGTCTTTTCCGCAGATATACAGCGCGTCAGGATGACAGACCTCCGCGCATTTGCCGCAATTGTCGCACAGATCGCGGTTAACGTGGATCATCTGAAGATCGGTCATCGTCTTTGCGTCAAGCCGTGTTTCCCCGAGCTCGATAGCGCCTTGCGGACACGCTTTGATGCAGCGTGAATCACATTCCTCCACGCCGACGCAGCGCATGTTGATCCATGAGAGCTGCGGATAATATTCCTGCGATTCAGGGCTATGGCACCAGGGACATCTGAGCGGACAGCCTTTTAAAAAGGCTGTCGTTCTGATTCCCGGGCCGTCCTGTACGGAAAAGCCCTGAATGTCGTAAAGTTTACCGGTCAATACTTTTTCTTCCATTTGTGACCTCTGTTTACATTGAAAGCTCTGTTCTGCGGATGAGGTCATCCTGGCAGCCCTTGAACACTTCGACGAAATATGCCGAGAAGCCGGCTACACGCACAACGAGATCCTTGTAATTCTCCGGATGCTTCTGCGCATCGCGGAGCGTATCGCTGGATACGATGTTGAGCTGAAGCTCCATGCCGCCCTCTTCAAAGTATGTCTGCATAATAGCGCGAAGCTTTAAGTTGCCGTCGGCGCCGCGCAGGGAGGTCGGGTGGAATTTCATGTTGCAGAGCGTGCCGTTGCCGTAAAGTGACTGGTCAAAATTGAGAACGGAGTTAAGGAAGGAGACAGGACCGTTTTTATCCATACCCTGGACATTGGATATGCCGTCGGTAAGCGGCTCACCGCACTTGCGTCCGTCCGGCGTTGCCCATGTAAACCAGCCGAAGAGAACGTTTGCCGTCACAGGATAGCAACCGGCTGAGAAGCGTCCGCGGGGACCGGTTGCGCTGTTGATGGCGTTTGCGTATGTCGAAGCTGTGAAATCAACATATTTGTCTGCTTCGGGATCGCCGTTGCCGTAACGTGGAACCTCGCCGTTGATGATCTGACGAAGCTCTTCATGGCCTTCCCAGTTATCCATAATGGCATCGTACAGCTCGCGTGTGGTGGCAAGCTTTTTCTTAAAGCAGACGTAGTCGATGATGTTGAGAGAATCTGCGACGTTGCCGAGACCGATGCAGGAGTTGCCTGTCGAGTTGTATTTTGCGCCGCCGCACATAACGTCCTTGCCGGATTCCATGCAGCCTTCCATCGTTGCAGAGACCATCGGAAGCGGATTATGGAAGCGTGCAACATATTCCCATGCGTTGATGTTTGTGCACTGCCATTTGCAGAAGAAATCAAACTGTGTCTTAACTGCTTTGAGAACGTCCTCCATGGATTCCATCTCATAGAGATAGCCCGTTGCGGGACCTGTCTGTGTCGGCTCGGGACCGCCCGGACGACGCATCGGATTGTAACCGTTGTTGATGGCAAGCAGGAAAGCGTTGGCGATGTTCAGGTAAGATTCTGTGCCTGTTCCGCCGGGCTGTGCCCATTCATAACCACCGATAGCAGGCTCAACACAGCCGTGGAGACTGTAATTTCTCGCATCCTCGAGCGGAATACCGCGCTTCATCATGGCGGGGATGATAACGATGTCGCTCTCAAAGGACGGAATACCGCCGGCGATTTTTGTCGTCTCGATCGCTGCTTC
>JAZRYQ010000241.1:0-3515 GCA_045600805.1 Candidatus Alloscillospira sp.
TCAAGCGGCTCACCGATTCCCATGAGCACGATATTTGATATTTTCATGCCCGAATCTTTCTCCGCAAACATTACCTGGTCTGCCATTTCGGAAGCCTCCAGGCATCTGACAAGACCGCCGAGCGTTGAAGCGCAGAAGGCACAGCCCATCCTGCACCCCACCTGCGTCGAAATACAGATGGTATTTCCGTGCTCATATTTCATGAGAACGCTCTCGACGCTGTTCCCGTCTGTAAGCTCCCATAAATATTTTATCGTTCCGTCAAGTTTAGACACCTGTTTTCGGAGGATCTTCGGGACGGTGAGATAATAATTCTCGCTGAGCGTCTGTCGGAGTGTCTTCGGGATATTTGCCATTTCGTCAAAGCTCTCTATCCCGGAATGAAGCCATTTAAAGACCTGTTTTCCGCGGAAAGCAGGCTGTCCGAGCTCCGTCAGTTCTTTATTCAGTTCGTCCGGCAGGAGGGATTTAATATTTTTCTTCATGATCGCTGGATTCTCCTCAGCTTACATATAAAAAAGCCGTCGGTGTTATGTATATGCGGATATAAACGCATCATGCCGTTTTGCGAGCTTCCCACCGGAAGTTCAAAATTTTCCGGTTGAAACGTGCTGTTATTATGCAGGAACGCTTTTATGACGTCCTCGTTTTCCTCTGTCAGTATCGTACAGGTAGAATACAGCAGCACGCCGCCGGGTTTAACATATCGCGCGGCATTGTTGAGTATCGCAAGCTGAATATCCGGCAGCTTTGACACTTCTTCAAATGTTTTATACCGTATCTCCGGCTTTTTCCTTATAACGCCGAAGCCCGAGCACGGCACATCACACAGTACGGCATCGGTGGAATCATTGAGCGCCGGTATATTGATTTTCCCGTCGTGTGCCTCGGCATGTATTATGCCGATTCCGAGTCTCTGTGCGTTTTTGTTGATTTTTTCGATTTTCTTTTCGTTAATATCAAACGCTTTGATCGTTCCGCGATTCTGCATCTGCATGGCAGCGGCAATGCTTTTTCCGCCCGGCGCTGCGCACACGTCTATCACCGTATCACCGGGTTTTACGCCGGACGCGAGCACCGACATTTTCGCGGCGGGGTCCTGCACATAATACGCCCCGCTTTTAAATTCCGCCGTATCGGCGACAGCAGAAAAGCTGTCCGAAACAAAGCAGTTTTCAAGATAAGCATGTGCTTTGAGCGCAAGGCTCAGGTTGCAAAGTGTATTTTTCTGAAAATAAACAGGAGGCGTCGTATTATCGGCCGCGAAAAGCCTTTCGGCACCGTCACAACCAAGAAGCTTAATCGCATATTCGGCAAGCCACAAAGGATGGCTGTATCGGATCGACAGCTTTTCCGCCGGTGTTTTCCCGAATTCGGGAAGCGACGTTTTATTTGCCGAGATTTTCCGCAGCACAGCATTGACAAAGCCGCTTGCCTTCGGAAACGATTTTTTGCACTGCTTCACAGCCTCGTTGACAGCCGCGCTGTCCGGCACTCTGTCAAGAAAAAGGATCTGAAATACGGCGCAGCGCATGATATCCGTCACCTTCGGCTGGAGCTTTCTGAGCGGAATATCGGAAAAATACGCGATCACCGCGTCAAGATAAAGTCTGTTCTGAAGCACGCCGTAAAAAATCCTTGCAGCAAGCGCAGAATCGGCAGCGCTTATGTCCTTTCCGGAAATGGCGCTGTCAAGCGCGGATTCCGACATCTCATCTGTTCTTCTCAGCTTTTCAAGCGCGTCAACCGCCGCTTTTCGTGCACTCAAAGGCATATCGGGTGACCTCGCAGATAATCCGAAGCGCTCATGCGTTTTCCGCCGGATGCCTGAAGCTCTGTGATCGTAACGGCTCCGTCGGCGCATGAAACGGTCAATCCGTTTTTATCGGCTCTTAAAATTCTGCCGCATTCATCGGCATTCATGCTCTCGGAACGGGCTCTGAAAATCTTAAACTGTGTACCGGCGAGCTCTGCCGATGCACACGGCCACGGATTCAGCCCTCTTATCCTGTTCAATATCTCTTCTGCTGTTTTTGTCCAATCAATAGGGCTCATGGTCCTGTCAAGCGGAGGCGCAAATGTGACCTCGGCTTCATTCTGTTTTGTAAAGCAGGCGCTGCCGTCTGCAAGTGCTTTCAGCGTTCTGCAAAGAAGCTCCCCGCCGATCGGCGCAAGCCTGTCAAACAGCTCGCCTGCGGTTTCGTCCGGCAGAACGGGTGTTACGGCAATATCTATTATATCTCCGGCATCCATACGTGCTTCCATGCGCATTGCCGTCACGCCGGCAAGCTTGTCTCCGTTCAATACCGTCCACTGGATCGGAGCGCTTCCCCTGTATTTCGGTAAGATCGAGCCGTGAATATTGACGCAGCCGTACTGCGGAATGTCAAGTATTCTCTGCGGCAATAGCTTTCCGTAAGCAACGACGGCAATTACGTCAGGCGCAAGGGCACACAGCGTATCATACACCTCGTCGCTTTTCATACTGTCCGGCGTATAAACCTGTGTTCCGTGTGAAAGAGCAAGCTCCTTAACAGGCGACATCGTCATTTTCATGCCTCTGTTTTTCGGTTTGTCCGGCTGCGTGAACACGGCGGCTATATCAAATCCGGCATCATACAGGGCGCTTAGCGACGAAGCGGCAAAATCCGGCGTACCCATAAAGACTATCTTCAAAGCAATCAGCCCTCCAGCTCATCCTCAGACAGCATTCTTTCCGCAATATCGACGAACAATACGCCGTCAAGATGGTCTATTTCATGGCAGAAGCACCGGCCGGTCAGTCCGTAACCGGAAACGGTGAATTCATTGCCGTATCTGTCCTGTGCCCTGACGGTAACATTTTGCGGTCTTGTCACGATGCCGTACTGTCCCGGAAAGCTCAGGCAGGCCTCGGTATCTGTCTGACTGCCAGAGGTCTCGATGATCTCCGGATTTATCAGCTCAATGATTTTTTCTTCATCGGTCTCCGCTTCTTTATTCACGTCAAGCACGATAACGGCTCTTCTCAGTACGCCTACCTGCGGCGCGGCAAGTCCAACGCCGTCCGCTTTCATAAGCGTATCGCGCATATCGTCAAGAAGAATGTGCAGTCTGTCGTTGAATTCCGTTACCGGTCTGCTCTTTTTTCTCAATCTCGGTTCTCTGTCTGTCAGTATATTTCTGATTGCCACATAAATCACATCCGTTTATTATAATTCCGGCTCTGTATCGGCGTAAACGACTACGCCTCTCGCCGTTTTATCAGCGTTTACGGCGCGCAGACAATACGCGACCGTTTCTCTGACCTGCTTATCCGCTGTACAAACAAGTGTCACGCGGTAATGAAATCTGCTGTTTATCCGCACGATCGGCGCAGGCGCCGGTCCGAGCGTTCTTATATCATCGCGTCCTTTTAAATGTGAGGCAAGCGATGATTTGATTTTCGTACATATCCTTAAGGCCGCCGCTTCATCCATAGAGGAACAGGTGATCGTAAAATAACTTGAAAACGGCGGTGCGTACATCGCCGAGCG
>JAZRYQ010000242.1:0-17133 GCA_045600805.1 Candidatus Alloscillospira sp.
GTCTGTTTCATATATAACGTCGATTTCCCCGCTTTCCGGCACGATATCGCTCCCGGGCTCTGCTTTGTCAACATCCACGGTAAGCGTCTGCCCGGCTTCCATGATCCTGTCCGTAAACGCGGTTTCGCCGTTTATTTTTACTGCGTCAACATTTTTCAGCCGTCTTACAAGCGTCGATGATATTGCAAGCTCTTTTCGCAGGACATTATACACCTTCCGTGTTTCACCTTCCGGCACCGTATAGCTTAAAATCATACGAGCTTTCTCAATTCGTCCACGATTTCTTCAAACTTCATGCTGTGAGAGGCTTTGACAAGTACGTTATCGCCCTCTTTGATCAGCGACGGAAGCACCGACATAAACGCATCCTTGAGCGGAAAATGCCAGCCTTCGCGCTCGGTCCCCGTTGAAATAAAGCCTTTGTATATAAACTCCGCTTCCGCGCCGAGGCAGATAAGGCAGTCAACACCGCATTCCTCGGCAACGACCCCTATTTTTCTGTGAAGCTCGCGCGAATCCGCGCCGAGTTCTTTCATATCTCCGAGAATCGCAACTTTTCTGCCTTCAAGCGTGCACAACGATGCTATTGACGCTGCCATGGAATTCGGATTTGCGTTATAGCAGTCATTGATGATCGTGATAAATCCCGTGTTTTCGACGTTTGCTCTTCCGCCGACTGTTTTATAAGTGAGGATCCCCTTTTCTATATCCTCATCTGACACGCCGAGCGTATGGGCAGCACAGGCAGCGCACAGAGCCGCCGCAGCCATATGGGCTCCGAACGCCGGAATATAAACGCTGAATTTGCTGTCCGGAGAAATAATATCGCACAAAACGCCGTTTGTTCCGTCTGTGCGGATATTCTCCGCACGCCAGTCATTTTCCTCGTTCAGACCGAACGTGGTCTTTCTGATTCCAGGCTCGTATTCTGCAAGCAGCGGACTGTCACCCGAAAGGATCGCCGTTCCGTTTTCAGGCATATATCCGAAGACCTCGCTTTTTGCTTTCAGAACACCGTTTAAATCTCCGAGATTTTCAAGATGACAGTACCCTATGGTCGTCATAATGCAGATATCCGGTCTTACCATATCCGCAAGGCGTGACATCTCACCAAAATCGCTGATCCCCATTTCGATGACTGCCGCATCGTGCTCCTCTCCCATTTGAAGGAGCGTGAGCGGAACTCCTATTTCATTATTCAGATTTGCCGGCGTTTTATAAACATTGAATTTGCGGGAAAGCGCCGCAGCCGTCATTTCCTTCGCGGTCGTTTTTCCGACGCTGCCCGTTATACCGATCACCGGAATAGCAAAAAGGGAGCGGTAATATTTTGCAAGGCACATAAGCGCGTTCAGCGTAGACTCAACGAGTATGTACGGCTTATCCGTATCAAGCTTTTTCTGCGCAAGACACGCCGCAGCGCCTGCGTCATACGCGCTTTTCACAAAATCGTGTCCGTCAACGCGCGTACCGGGTATACACACAAACAGATTTCCCGTTTTAACTTCACGATTATCGCGCACAACGCCTGTTATCAGCGTTTCACCGCAGCCGCCGAAGAGTTCTCCGCCGGTCACACGCGCTATTGTATCAAGCGAAACAGGCTTCATTCCCATTATACTATCTCCTCAGTTATATTTTTTGAGTGATTCTTCGATTATTTTTGCGCAGAATGAATCATAACTCATGCCTTCTGCCGCGGCTTCCTTCGGCATCAGGCTTGCCGGTGTTATTCCCGGAAGCGTATTTGCTTCAAGGCACCACGGCTGTCCGCTTGCATCAACGATGAAGTCAATTCTCGCATATACCTCTAAAAACAGAGCATTATAAACCGCAACGGCGGCTTTCCTGAGTCTTTCCGTAATCACAGCGTCAAGGTCTGCCGGACAGTATTCATCGGTCATGCCGTCCTGATATTTGTTTTTATAGTCGAAAAATCCCGATTTCGGGCAAATCTCAATAACGGGAAGCGCTCTTCCCGCAATGACGCCGACGTCACATTCTCTGCCGCGGATGTATTTTTCAACGATAACATCGTCATCGTATCGAAAAGCTTCTCTGAGGGCAGCATCGTACGCTTTTTCTTCCTCAACGACGGAGGTACCTATTGAGCTTCCGCCGCTTCTCGGCTTTACAACGCACGGAAAACCGACATTTTTGTAAACGGTATCTTTTTTGTTTACGGTGATCCCCTCCGGCGTCAGAATACCGTTTTCAAGGAAGAGCATCTTCGCCACACCCTTGTTCATGGCAAGGTGCGAGCCGAGGCTTCCCGTTCCGGTGTATTTTATTCCGTGAAGGTCAAGCGTTGCCTGAATTCTCCCGTCCTCTCCGTCATTTCCGTGAAGCGCGAGAAAGACCAGGTCGGCTGCACGGCAAAGCTCGAGAACATTATCGCCGATCCGACTGTTTCCGCCGCGGCTTTTCATCATCGCTTCAAGATCCGGTGCGCTTTCCTCGATAGTTCCGACAGCATCAATGTATTCGGACGAAAATACATCCTCCGGTTTTGTATATGTACCCGTGTAGCCGTAAAATAAGTCTACAAGCACTGCTTTGTGGCCGAGTCTTCGGAGGGCAAGCGCCGCCTGCTTCCCACTCACCAAAGATACGTCACGTTCCGTTGATAATCCGCCGCATAAAACGATTATATTCATGAAATAACCTCCCCGGATTTATTATAATCAGTATACACCATGATAATGCCGAATACAATCCTTAAAAAAACAGTATTATTTTTAAAAAATCTGTTGACAACTTAAATATAATACAGTATAATCACATACGCGTTTTGAAAATGCATAACACGGCGGCATAGCTCAGCTGGCTAGAGCATTCGGTTCATACCCGGAGTGTCATCTGTTCGAATCAGATTGCCGCTACCATAACGGGGCAAATATGCTCCGTGTTCGGCCCGGTGGTCAAGCGGCTAAGACACCGCCCTTTCACGGCGGTAACACGAGTTCGATTCTCGTCCGGGTCACCAAGCTCCCTGGATACAAAATGTATTCAGGGAGTTTTTTATATTCTATTGAAAATTCTGTTTTTGTCTGCTATAATTAATCTGTTTGATTATATTCAGCATCTGAAAGGAGTATTGATTATGGGTTTACTTCGTGCAGCGATCAATTCCGCAGGCGGTGTTTTTGCCGATCAGTGGAAGGAATTTTTCTATTGTGAATCTCTCCCCGCAAATGTTCTTGCCGTAAAGGGTAAAAAGCGCACCTCCGGTCGTTCTTCAAATACAAAGGGCAGTGATAATATCATTTCAAACGGTTCCGTTATTGCAGTAGCGGACGGACAGTGCATGCTCATCGTTGAGCAGGGCAAGGTCGTCGATGTCTGCGCAGAACCCGGTGAGTACACATATGATTCATCGACAGAGCCCTCTATATTTGCGGGAAACCTCGGAGAAAGCATCAAGGGCGTATTCAAAAATATCGGTAAGCGCTTTACCTTCGGCGGCGAAGCTCCGAAAGACCAGCGCATATACTATTTCAATATCAAGGACATTCTCGGGAACAAATACGGAACACCGTCTCCCGTTCCTTTCCGCGTAGTTGACGAGCGCGCCGGAATCGATATAGATATAGCGATCCGCTGCTTCGGTGAATACAGCTACCATATCTGCAATCCGCTTCTGTTTTATCAGAACATCAGCGGCAATGTCTCGGAGGCTTATCTGACAACAAGAATTGACAGCCAGCTCAAAACAGAGCTTCTCACGGCTCTTCAGCCCGCTTTTGCCAAAATATCCAACATGGGGATCCGTTATTCCGCTCTTCCCGGTCACACGCTCGAGCTTGCCGACGCGTTAAACGATGTCCTCAGCTCCAAATGGCGTGATACATACGGAATTGAGATCGTCTCTTTCGGCGTTTCCTCCGTAAAGGCAGACGAAGAAGACGAGAAGATGATAAAAGAGCTTCAGAAGAACGCCGCGTATATGGACCCGACGCGTGCGGCGGCGGCTCTCGTCGGCGCACAGGCAGCCGCTATGCAGTCAGCCGCATCAAACAAAAGCGCAGGTCCCGCCATGGCGTTCATGGGTATGAATATGGCACAGCAGGCAGGCGGCGTCAACGCGCAGTCCCTGTTCCAGATGGGACAGCAGGCACAGGCTGCCACTCCCGCACAGACAGCCGATGCTTGGAAATGCCCGTCCTGCGGCACAATGGCCACCGGAAAATTCTGTCCCGAATGCGGGGCCAGGCGTCCTGACTCGGCAAATGGCTGGGTATGCTCATGCGGCGCCGTGAACAAGGGCAAATTCTGCTCGGAATGCGGTGCCAAAAAGCCCGCGGGTGCCGTGCAGTATAAATGCGACAAATGCGGCTGGGAGCCGGAAGATAAATCAAATCCTCCGAAATTCTGCCCCGAATGCGGTGACCCGTTTGACAACGACGATATTATTTAATTCCGGCTTTTCCCTTTATATAAATATCGGAGGATATCGGATATGGCCTCAGAAATAACCAACTATAAATGCCCGGCATGTACAGGGCCGCTGCATTTTTCCGGCGCATCGGGAAAGCTTGAATGTGAGTACTGCGGGAGCACATATGATGCTGCGGAGATTGAGGCTCTTTATGCAAACGCCGATGCAAAAGCGGCGGAAGCGTTCAATGAAGCCGAAAACGCGGAAGATACCGATGACAGCGGCGAGTGGGACAGCTCGGGTATAAGTGACGATTGGGGAAAAGATGCGGACGGTATGCGCTCTTATAACTGCCCCTCCTGTGGCGCGGAGCTTATCTGCGATGATACGACGGCGGCGACGAGCTGCCCGTACTGCGGAAACCCGACGATCGTTCCCGGGCAGTTTTCCGGCGCAAAAAAGCCCGATTATGTCATACCGTTCAAGCTTGACAAGGACGCGGCTGTAAACGCGCTGAAAAAGCATTACAAGGGCAAGTTTTTCCTTCCGAAGTCTTTTACCGCGGAAAACCACATCCATGAGATCAAAGGCATTTATGTTCCGTTCTGGCTGTTTGACGGTTCGGCGCATGTTGACGCGAAATTTCACGCCACACGCAGCTTGATTCGCAGGACAAAAACGGAGCGTATTATAACAACACAGCATTTTGATGTTTTCCGCAGCGGGACCGTGGCTTTTGAAAAAATCCCGGTCGATGCTTCAAGCAAAATGCCCGACGGTCACATGGATTCGATCGAGCCGTTTGATTACAGCGAGTTAAAGCCGTTTTCGACGGCGTATCTCCCCGGTTATCTTGCCGACAAATTTGATGTATCCGTTGACCAAAGCGCCGAGAGAGCCGACACAAGAGCCAAAAACGCCGCGTTGGACGCAGCTTATAACAGCGTCACGGGTTTTGAAACAGTAGAAACCGTATCAAGCAGAGTAAGGCTTCACCGCGGCAACGTAAAATACGCGCTGATGCCCGTATGGATGCTCTTCACGAAATGGAACGACAAGGATTTTCTCTTTGCAATGAACGGACAGACCGGCAAGCTTGTCGGTGATCTTCCGGTTGACAAAAAGAAATTTGCCCTTACCTTCGCAGCCATCGCCGTTGTTGTCGCAGCCATTGCCGCTCTGGTCATGAGCCGTATGTAAGGAGCGTGACGTATGAAAAAGAAATTATTATCTCTTTTATTGCTCCTGCTTCTTGCCCTGTCTTCAGCCGTTCCCGCACTGGCAGCGGAAAGCCTTGATTATGTCACAGACGATGCATATATTCTCACGGACTCGGAGCTGCGCAAGCTTAACGAATACGCAGATTCCGTATCGGAGCAATACGGCTGCGGAATCTACATTGTAACAATAGACGATTACAGAGAATTTTCAAGTAGCTCCGTCAGAGACTGCGCAGAGGATATCTATGCGTATTATGAGCTCGGTCTCGGATATGAGCGCAACGGCATAATGCTTCTTCTGAGCATGGCTGACTGCGATTATGCGCTGATCGCTTACGGTGAATTTGCAAACTCTGCATTCACGGATTACGGAAAAGACGTTCTGGCTGGCGCACTTCTGGATGATTTCAGCTATGATGACTGGTACAACGGTTTTGATGACTATATAGAAAACAGTGCCGACCTGCTTAAAAGCGCCGTGAACGGCACACCGCTTGATGTTCATTCCGGTAACAGGTTAACCATAATGAGCATGATTATCGCCCTCATTATCGGCTGTATCGTTGCGCTTATCGTCTGCTCTGCTTTGAAGGGCAGAATGAAAACAGCAAAGCTGAAAAAAAGTGCCGTTGAATACATCACGGCGTCAGGATTGCAATTATCCTTTGCCTCGGAGCATTTCACGCATATCACAGAAGTACGCGAGCCGATCAATAACAGCTCCTCCTCCGGCGGAGGCACATCGGTCAATCACAACGGTTTTTCCGGCAAAAGCGGAAAATTCTGAAATATCAACTTTTGTCATAGGAGGTAATTGTTTATGAGTAAAAAACGGCGTTTAGGCGATCGTCCTGACGGTGTATTGCTGAGAGATCTCGATTCTCTTCATTTTATCACCGGCATACTGTATCCCAATCGCTGTGACAACGAGGCATACATCTCTGAGAGGATCGATCTCACCGCCATAAATGAATACCTCGCTCAAAAGAACACGGAGGACAGTGTATATAAATATAACCTGTTTCAGGTGATCGTCACCGCGATCGTAAAAGCGCTGACGCTTCGTCCGAAAATGAATCGTTTTATCGTAAACAGTAATTTCTATCAGCGCAACGAGGTCTCCGCCTCTTTCGTTGTAAAAAAGCTGTTTGACGATCAGGGTGCGGAAGCACTGGCGTTTCTGCATCTCAAGGATGAGGACACGATCGACACGATCCACGAGAAAATATATGAACAAATAAGCTCATGCCGCTCCGAAAAAACAGACAGCTCTACGGAGAGCATGGATTTCTTCAATAAGATCCCGCGGTTTATCTCAAAAGCCGCAGTAAGATTCATCATGTTTCTTGACAGGCACGGTTGGGTACCGCATAGTCTGATCGAAACAGACCCGTATTACTCGTCCGTCGTGCTTTCAAACCTCGGTTCCATAAAAATGAAAAGCGGCTACCATCACCTCACGAATTGGGGCACATGTTCCATGATCTGTCTTATCGGGGAAGTCAAAGAAAGACCTGTTTTTGCCGCCGACGGAAGCTTTGAAATGCGTTCATCCGTCGATATAGGGCTGACTATTGACGAACGCCTTGCCGACGGTTATTATTATTCTAAGACCATGCGCCTTGTCCGTCATCTTCTTGAAAATCCGCAGCTTCTTGAGCTGCCACTAAATGAAAAGGTGGATTATTGATATGGAAAAAGTTATCACAGCAAAAACACCGTGGATCGCAAATCTCGGCGGTGTTCCCGCAACTCTTGATTATTTTGAAGGCTCAATGTATGACCGCATAGAATACATTGCCAATATGTATCCAAACAACATTGCCTTTGATTTTATGGGAAAATCCACGACGTACAAGGAACTTCTCAAAAATATACAGCGCTGTGCAAAAAGTCTGAAAACGATCGGTGTGCGCGCCGGTGACAAAATCACCATTGCGATGCCCAACTGCCCGCAGGCAATATACATGTTTTACGCAACGAATCTTGTCGGCGCGATAGGCAATATGGTGCATCCTCTTTCAAGCGAAGCGGAGCTTGAATTCTATATCAATGAATCCGAAAGCGTGACCGTCGTAACGCTTGACCAGTTCTACGGCAAATTCGAGGCGATCCGTCAGAATACCGCCGTCGTAAACATCATACTCGCAAGCGTAAAGGACGCACTGTCAAAGCCTGTCAAAGCAGGCTATATGCTGACAGAAGGCAGAAAAATAGCCAAAATACCCGATGATGCTCCTATCATCCGTTGGGAGCAATTCATGCAGCTCGGCAAATCATGCTTCTGGAATTACAAAGTAGAGCGCACCTCCGCAGACCCCGCTGTTATTCTCTATTCCGGCGGCACGACCGGAACAACAAAAGGTATTCTTCTGACAAACAAAAATTTCAACGCGCTTGCCCAGCAGATCATCGCGACAAACCCGATGTTCCGCCCGGGTGACAGAATGCTTTCCGCCATGCCGCTTTTCCATGGCTTCGGTCTCGGCGTATGTATTCACTCGATGCTTGCAAACGGCGGCAGATGTATTCTCGTTCCGAGATTCACGGCGCAGAGCTACGCAAAGCTTATTACAAAATATCACTGCAACTTTATCGCAGGTGTACCTACCCTGTACGAGGCGCTTCTTCGTCTTAAATCCATGGACAAAGCCAACCTTTCAAGTTTAAAAGGCGTTTTCTCGGGCGGTGATTCTCTGTCTGTCGAGCTCAAGAAAAAATTCGACAAATTCCTGTACGACCATCACCCGACGATCCAGGTGCGTGAGGGTTACGGCATGACGGAAACGGTCACGGCATGCTGTCTCACGCCGCCGCACATGTTTAAGGAAGGCAGTATCGGTGTCCCGTTCCCGGATACGTACATGAAAATCGTAAAGCCCGGCACAGATGAGGAGCTTCCGTACGGTGAAGAAGGGGAAATCCTTCTTGCCGGTCCGACGATCATGCAGGAATACATAAAGCATCCCGACGAAACGGCAAATACGATCCGCGAACATGCAGACGGGCTCAGATGGGTATACTCCGGCGATCTCGGCATCATGGATGAACAGGGATTTATATACTTCCGCGGCAGGATCAAGCGCATGATCATTTCGTCCGGCTACAATGTTTATCCCGCTCAGCTTGAAAATATCATCGACGCGCATGAGTTCGTTCAGATGAGCTGCATTATCGGTATTCCCGATGCGTATAAAATGCAGAAGGTCAAGGCGTTTATCATGCTCAAGCCAGGTATTCCGGCAAATGAAGCAACACGGGACGAAATTATGGCGTACTGCAAAAAGCACATAGCAAAATACGCAATGCCGAAAGAAATCGAATTCCGTGAGGAGCTTCCGAAAACGCTCGTCGGCAAAGTGGCTTACAGAGTGCTGGAAGAGGAATCGCTCGCCAAAATGAAAGCGGAAGGTAACGCAGAATAACGAAATACTCATAACGCGCAAAACGGAATTTTTCGTTTTGCGCGTTTTTTTCGTCCTCTTTCGGCGTTTTTTGCACCTGATCTGCTGTAAACTGAAGTCACTTTCGGGAAAAGAGTGTTGTATTTTGAAAAACCGTTTATTTTCAGATGCAAAAATTAAATATATCCCCATTTCAAAGCTTCATTGCGTCGGAAGACTCGCTGACACAGAGCTCACACAGAACGTAATGCGCTTCGGCATCCTCAATCCTATCCTTGTCAATGAGCTCGGCGGAGAATTTTCCGTCATCACCGGCGCAAGGCGTATAGACGCGGCAAAAAAAGCCGGTCTCAAAACCGTGCCGTGCATCATTTTAACGCTCCAGCCGTTTGATGCAGACATCATCTCCATAACCGACGATACGTTGTCTTTACCGAAAAGTGCAGACAGCATCCGAAGTAAGATCCTGCGTTTTCAATCGCTTTACCGCATATCCGATGAACGTATCCACCATTTTGCGGGACGCTTTTCACTCAAAAAAGCAGTCAGCAGGCGTTCGCTGCGCGCTTCCATATCAGACAGGCGGATCTTTCTCAACACCGTGAACCGCGCGGCAGATTATATGCGTCTTTCAGGATATGAGGTCGCCGTTTCCTCGACCGAGGATGTACGCGAAATTAAAATATGTCTTTCCCAACCGCAGAATTTATGGTAGTATCTTATCAAAGGAGATGCTGCCATGAATATTTATCTTGTAAGACACGGTCAGTCCGAAGGCAACCGTCGTATGCTGCTTTTCGGAAGAACAGACTATGATTTGACGCCGCTTGGCATAGAACAGGCGCAGACATGTGCCGAAAAGCTCAAAGACGCACACTTTGACGTGTGCTTTTCAAGTCCGCTTATACGGGCATTGCACACAGCCGAAATCTGTACCGCCGGGCACAATGTGCCGATCCTCTGTGATGACGGCCTGTGCGAGCAGGATATGGGGGATTTTGAGAACATGGATTTCGGTGAGGCGATGAAAAATGAGCCGGAAAAGCTCGGCGCGCTCATGCGGGACTGGTCCTCTTATTCCCCGCCGGGCGGCGAGAGCTTCTATGAAATGTTTGAACGTGTAAAAGCCTGCTGTGACAGGATCGTTTCCGATGGCAGAGACTGCCTTGTCGTCGCGCACAACGGCTCTCTTTCCATGATGACGGCGTATCTGCTCGGCACCGGAATCAAATGTGTTGAGAGCTTTTATCATCACCACGGCTGTTATTCTCAGCTTCAAATCGGCGGACATTTTGACGATAAACGCAATACGCTGATTTGCTTTAACAAATAACGGGAGGGTTTTTATGTCATACAAAGCTGTTTTGATCGGCGGCGGCGATATCGCCACGCACTACCACGGGCTGCTTGAATCAGACAACATGGAATTGCTGGCGCTGATCGACAAAAATCCGGACTGTCCTGCGCGTTCGCTGTTTTGGGATATTCCGTTTTATACTGATTATAGCGTTATTTTTGATTGGGATATTGATTACGCGATCGTCGCGGCAACAGCATCGGCGCATTTTGTGATCGTCAAAGATATCCTGTCACACGGAATTTCCGTGATCGTGGAAAAACCGATCGCTGGAAGTCTTGATGAGATCAACGCTCTTTACGCTCTGGCTGACGAAAACAATGTCACACTTGAATGTCTGTACCACTGGCAGGTGATGTACGAAACCGACTGGCTTTATGAGCATATTCCGGAATACGGAAAAATAAGCGAAATTTTCATGGATATCCACGATGATTACGCGAAAGACGGCTCTATCCGTCCTGACAGGCTCGGTATGCTCGGCGCGTGGACAGACTGCGGCATAAATGCGCTCAGCTTTATTGACGCGCTTGTCCCCCTCGACGATGCGAAAATCATCAAAAACGAGACCGAAAATGATACAGCAAGCGGGTATCCCGTTTTTGCTTACAGAGAGCTGACGGCAGAGGATGCGATATTTAAAATCAGCGTTGAATGGCGCAAACCGAGCCGCGAAAAACGCTTTTATCTCATCCTGCGTGACGGCGAGAACGAGAATAAGATCGAAGTCATACACCGCGAGCAAAAAATCCTCATAAACGGCAAAACAGCCGTCGAATGGCCGACGGATGATACGCTTGTTGACCAGTACAGAAAAATTTTCAGGCACTATGTGCCGGATAAAGCAAACCGCGAAACATCATTGAGATTATATAAGCTGTTGTTTACATAAAAAGAGAGGCTTGCACCTCTCTTTTTCATATTCTGCTTATCAGTCTTGCCAGCGCCGTTCTGTGCACCTGCATGGCACCCTTCGGGCAAAATTCCTGACAGCAGAAGCATTTTATGCATTTTTCTCTGTCGATAACCGGTCTTTTTGCAACCATTTCTATGGCTTTTGCCGGACAAACGCCTGCACATACGGCACACCCAACGCACTTTTTCCCATCAAGCTTCGGTTTTGACTGCAAAACCGCACCAGCGGCTTTTGAAAACAGGGCGCTTACTTTCCTTTTGCCGTCGCCTCCGAAAACAAGGCTCGTTTTGACCGCGCTGTGTCTGAAATCATCCACAAAAAACGAGGAAAGCTCGGCGTTTACTTCAATATCCGATAATTTTTCCGGCGCTAATCCGCGCCGCTGTGCCGCGGTTATCGTCGGTATCTGGTCTGCGTCAAGTCCGAGTATTTTTGCGCACACCATATCAAGCTTGTGCGGAGAGCGCGATGCCGCGATAAAGCCGAGCGCTTTCGGCGTTCCCGCCGTCGGGCCGTTACCCTCCATGCCGATGATCGCGTCGGTAATACAGAGTCTCGGTTTAAAAAGCTCATCAAGGTCAATGATCATATCCGCAAAATCATCATAATTCGGAAATTTATAATGATATTCCGGTTTGATAGTTCCGGGTATGACGCCGAACATATTTTTTGCCGCGTTGGACATGCCCATCATGCCGTGCGCTTTTAATTTGCAGAAATCAATGATCGCATCTGCCTTATCAAGATACCCCGTATATGTCAGCTCTTTGAGCACTTTTCCGTCAGGGTTTTTCATGGTGTTCTGTGAAAAATCCTGATTCAGCTTTGCGCCGTGTGCTTCGGCAAGCTTCATCTGTGAAGCGGAATAAATCATATTCACATACGGCTTGTTGTAAACACCGCCGGGGCTGTCTCCGATTATGACCTCAGCGCCGCGGCTGACAAACATATCCGTAAGGGCGCACA
Source organism: Candidatus Alloscillospira sp. (assembly GCA_045600805.1). Taxonomy (GTDB): domain Bacteria; phylum Bacillota; class Clostridia; order Oscillospirales; family Oscillospiraceae; genus Alloscillospira. Next base: position 12,242 of record JAZRYQ010000242.1, read on the forward strand.
GAAGCGCGGGATGCGTCGTCGCGGCTTTATCGGGGCTTAAAGCCGACACAAGATTGGCTTTAATGATCACGGTCATGCCCTCTTTTACCCAGTCAAGTCCGCCGACGGGCTCGAGCACCTCACCAAGAGCGGCTTTGACCTCGCTTTCGTCATAGCTTTTACATTTTACAAGTGAAACATCCATTATTTCTGCTCCTGAATTTTTTCGTACAGCTCATTCAAATAAACCCACCGCTCCGTGAGCTCTTCAAGCTCTTTTTCGATACTTTCCTTTTCCGCCATGAGCTCAGTCAGGCGGATGTAATCCGCGCTGTTGTCTGAAATCAGCTTTTCCGTTTCGCGCAGCTTTTCCTCCGTTTGCGCGATCGTTTCATCAATCGTATCAAATTCGCGCTGCTCTTTAAATGTGAATTTCAGCTTATCCCGCTTTTTCTGCATAGGCTGAGACTTCTCTTTTTTCTCTTTTATTTCTTCTCTGTTTTTTATTTCTTCGGTATAATCGGAATAATTACCGATAAACCGGTTTACCGTGCCGTCGCCCGTTACCTCAAAAATCGACGTTGAAATTTTGTCAAGAAAATATCTGTCGTGTGACACAGCGAGGACAGCCCCCGGAAAGCTTTGCAGATAATCCTCCAAAACCGTGAGCGTTTCGATATCCAGATCGTTTGTCGGCTCGTCAAGCAGCAAAATATTCGGAGCCGACATAAGTATCCCCAAAAGATACAGTCTGCGTCTTTCACCGCCGGACAGCTTCCCGATCGGTGAGAATTGCAGATCCGTCCCGAAAAGGAATTTTTCCATCATCATGACAGCGGAAACATTGCCCTCTGATGTTTGCAGATACGGCGCGATCTCGCGAATATACTCACATGCTTTCCGGTTTACGTCGAGCTCCGCGCCCTCCTGCGAAAAATACCCGATTTTTACAGTCGCGCCTGCCGTGACGCTGCCGGAATCCGGCGTAATACTGCCCGCTATCATATTCAGAAGCGTTGTCTTTCCCGCTCCGTTCCGGCCGACGATGCCGATTCGATCATCACGCAGCACCGTATATGAAAAATCGGAAATAACGCTTTTTCCTCCGAAGTTTTTTGAAATGCCGTCAAGCTCCACGGTTTTCCTGCCGAGCCTTGAGGCTCCTGCGGATATTTCGGTCATGGAGCTTTCAAGCTCCGGCGTCTGCCTGTCCCGCAGCTCTTCAAATCTCTGAATATGCGCCTTCTGCTTTGTGCTTCTTGCGCGGGCGCCGCGCATGATCCACTGATACTCAACGCGCAGTATGGACTGCCGTTTTCTCTCCGACGCCGCTTCACTTTCAAGTCTCTGCATTTTAAGCTCAAGATATTTAGCGTAATTCGCCTCATATTCGTATGAGCGCCCAAGATACAGCTCGATTATCCTGTTTGACACATTTTGCAGAAAGTATCTGTCATGCGTTATCATGACCACAGCGCCCGTAAATTTTGACAAGTACTCCTCGAGCCACGCTGCCATCATGCTGTCAAGATGGTTTGTCGGCTCATCGAGTATCAGAACATCGCATGTCTTAATAAGAGCACACGCAAGCGCGACACGCTTTTTCTGCCCGCCGGACAAAACGCCGATGCGCCCCTCCTGATTTTCGATACCGAGCTTATTCAGCATCGCCTTTGCTTCGTGCGCGCGTGTTTCCCGCTCGTCATTTTCAAGGGATGAAAGCACCGCGGCAAGGGCAGTCATGCTTTCATCAAAAACGGGATCCTGCGGAAGATACGATACCCGCACGCCCGGGTCACGCCGTACAGCGCCCTCGTCAGCTTCCTCAACACCTGCCAATACGCGCAATAGCGTCGATTTACCCGTTCCGTTTACACCGATCACGCCGATTTTGTCCCCATAGTTGACATAAACCGAAATGCCGTTTAAAAGCTGCTTCATTCCGTAATTTTTATATAGTGATTCCGCGCTTATCAGCATGTTTACACCGCCCGAAACATATTTCTGAGTTTTTCCTGTGAGGCAATTATCCTCTCTTTTCCGACAAGGCTCTCAATGATCCCGGCTTCGTCGGTAACGCCTTTGCCATGCAGTACGCATTTTGCTCCCGCGTCGCTTCCGAGGGCGATATCCGCTCCGCGTGCAGACGCTTTTTTGATGTTTTCAAGCTGCACGGCGAGTATGCTTTTCAGCGCGTTGTCGGGAAAAAGCCCGCTGCCGATGAGATTTGCCGTCGCCGTGACTGTCGGCACCCAAACCGCATCGGACAGGGCAATATCGGCTATCGCGGCATCGTCAAGGTAGTTTCCATGCTCGATACTGTCAGCCTGTGCGCTCACGGCTGCTTTGACAGCATCCGCGCCGTTTACATGCATCATGACGGCAAAGCCTTCCCCGTGGCATATCTTTACGATTTCAGGCAGCTCCTCACTGATCCCGAAGCCTGTCAGCTCCCCGGGATTTGAAAAATCCATTATCCCCGATGCCATAAGCTTGATAAAATCGGCGCCTTCTTTTTTGGCTCTTTTCACAAGCGCGTAAAAATCACTCACCGTTTCATAGGAAACGCCGATAAATCCGCCGTAATTCTTTCTCCGGAAAATCGGAAAAACAGGCGTTTTATATTCTATGCCGTATTCGCAGGCAATGCCTTTCGCAAGCCTTGACGCACCCCATTTGTCGCCGCCGTCACGGATGTATTTTATTCCGCGCTTTTTGTATTCTTCGAGGTTTTTTCTGATGAGCGTTTCATCCGCGCCGTTTTTGTGTTTTTGCGAAACATTTTTAAAATCGTCTCCGTCCAGCGCGATATGACAATGACATTCATAATGATCCATAGTGAACTCCGTTTTAAATCAGCTTTTCAAGCAGCGCCTTCAGCGGAAAGTACGCGATCGGCAAAAACATTGCCGGCAGCATATTGGCGACCTTGATGCGGTCTTTCGTTATTTCAAGCATATTCGCGGCAATGCATATGAGCATCACACCGCCGACGGCGCTCATTTCGGCAACGACCGCTTCACCGAGATAAGGGCCGATCAATCCGGCAAGAAGCGTGAGTATTCCCTGATATACAAACACGAGAATTGATGAAAATGCAACACCTATGCCCATTGTCGCGGCAAAAGCGATCGCGGAAACAAAATCGATCGCGCTTTTTGCAAGGATGATGCTGTAATCGTGCATGATCCCCGCGTCAAGCGAGCCCATGACCGCCATTGAGCCGATGCAGAAGAAAAGACTTCCCGTCACAAAGCCTTCGGAAAACCGTGAGGTATCCGCTTTCAGGTGAGCGGAAATCTTTCTCTTGAAAAAATCTCCGAGCGTTTCTACTCTGTCATCTATTTTCAAAAGCTCTCCGATGACCGTTCCGATGACAAGGCAGACTATGACGATAATTATATTCTGCGTTCCGAGAGCGCTCTGTATGCCGATCACGGCAACGCACATGGCAAGCGCACAAATGATCGTCTTTGTATAGGATTCCTTGATCTTTTTTCCGAATAGTATTCCGACAGCGCTTCCCAGAATCACAAGGAGCGCATTGATAACCGATGCAATCATTTTATTCCCCCTGATAAGCTGAATTATAAATATAGTACGCTCACAAATTCAACTTGTCAACAACGCGTAAAGTGCTATAATGATTATATGATACAAGTATTATGAACGGAGAATATCATGGAAAACAGGACAAAATGCGCCTCGCTTTTCGGCGTGTTTTTCAAAATCGGATTGTTTACGTTTGGCGGCGGCTACGCGATGATACCGATCATTCAGAGCGAATGTGTCGAAAAGCGCAAATGGATAACGGATGATGAGCTTTTGAATGTCACGGCGATAGCGGAATCCACGCCGGGGCCGATCGCGATCAACTGCGCGACGTACACGGGTTACAGTCAGCGCGGGATCGCCGGCGCTCTCTGCGCGACGGCGGGTGTTATTACGCCGTCACTTATTATCATTTACATCATTTCAATGTTTCTTGATGAATTTCTCAAAATCAAGATCATCGCTAACGCATTTCACGGCATCAAAGTAGCGGTCGCGATACTGATCATCAGCGCGGCAGTAAAAATGATAAAGCAGGTCAGTAAAAAATCGCCGCACAAAAAGCTTTCGATCGCAATCATTATTATTTCGCTCATCGCCATGCTGCTGATCAATATTTTCAGCGTCAATTTCTCGGTATTTTATATCGTTATCATTTTTGCCGTCGTCGGCCTGGCGGCATATCTGATAGCAGGGACGCGGGGTGGCAGAGCATGAAATATCTTGAGCTGTTTTTGGCGTTCTTAAAGGTGGGGCTTATATCCTTCGGCGGCGGTTATGCCGGAATCCCGCTTATCCGCGAAACCGTGCTGTCACACGGCTGGATGACCGATGACGCTGTATCATATTTTGTAGCCGTGGCAGAATCGACACCGGGGCCGATCATGGTAAACGCCGCAACGTATGTAGGCAGCGTGCAGGGAGGCATTCCCGGCGCAATACTGGCAACGGTCGGCGTTATTCTTCCGTCGTTTGTGATAATCCTCCTGATCTGCGTTGTGCTGAAGCATTTTATTGAGAATAAGATTTTCCAGAGCATTTTAAACGGTATAAAGCCGAGCATCGCCGGCGTGATTCTGGCAACGGGAATTTTTATGCTTATCAACAACCTGCTCATTGGCGGCAAAATTGATTATATCGCCGTCATAATTGCCGTTATACTGACCGTGATCATTCTCCTATACAAAAAGTGTACAGGCAAAAAGTTTTCACCGATCGCGACGATCGGCATCGCCGCCTTGCTGGGCGCCGTCTTATACGGGATATGAAAAGAGGCAGCGCGTTTCGCTCTGCTTTAAATCTTCGGCAAAGTCCGCTGGACTTTGCCGAAGAAAAAACTCGCGCTTCATCGCATCGGGCTT
>JAZRYQ010000243.1:0-2561 GCA_045600805.1 Candidatus Alloscillospira sp.
GTATAACCGCGAAGTGGTGCAGTTCCCGGCTCCCGGACTTGACGCGGAAGATTCTTTCTTTGCCAAAGAAGACATCATCGATTATGCGTCCGGGAAATACGGCAGAATGTATGTAGGTATTATGCCATCTGGCAGGACGAAAGCAATGACCGAAATCCGTGCGATGGCAGCCTTGCTTCAAAAGGCATATACAATGGGTCTTCCCGATGAGGTAAAGGATAAGCTGTGGACGCTGACGGTCTATTTCAACAGTCTTAAAGACCTCGGAAAGGCTTCAACGCTTGTTGACGATGACGTTAAAGACTTTATCATCCGAACCGCAAACCGAATGTTTACATCAAGACGTCTGATTGTCAACTCCGACGAACTTACCAGCCGTGTATCAACTACGGAACTGAACGAGACACTGGACAAACTGGAAAAAATCGAATACTCAAAAGAAAACATCGACGCCAAGCGCTATGCCTCGAATGTCCTTTTGGCAACAAACATGATTTCTGTAGGTATCGACGTTGCCAGACTGAATGTTATGCTCATGGTCGGTCAGCCCAAACTGACAAGCGAATATATACAGGCATCCAGCCGTGTCGGTCGTTCATTCCCGGGTGTTGCATTTGTTCAATACGATGCAACAAAAAGCAGAGACAGATCACATTATGAACGATTCAGGGCTTACCACGATTCGTTTTACAGATTTGTCGAGCCGACCGGAGCGACTCCGTTCTCAAAGCCGGCACGGGAACGTGGGCTCCATGCGGTTGTTACCGCTATGTTGCGCCAGATGAATTCGCTTTACGATGATAAAGATGCGGACTTTTTTGATAAGGATGCCTTTGAAGAAACAATAGATAAAGTCGAGAATTATATTCTTGACAGAATCAGGGGCATCAATGACCGTGCGGACACTCAGCTTCGTGACGATCTCGGAGATGTCGAAACTGAAATACAGGAGTTTATCGACTACTGGCAGGATACCGTCGAGAAAGCCCATGATGAAGGGGATACCCCGCTTTATTTCGGAAGAAGGTACATGGTTACACCTCCTGCGGCGGGAGCAAGACGTCTTTTCAAGCAATACGGTTCACCCGGAAAAGACGAAGCAAAGGAAACCCTGACTTCAATGCGCAACGTAGACACGGCAGTAAACGGCAGTGTGATAATTTGGGAGGAAAAATGATGTCTGAACAGGTTAAGGAAAAAATAGATCTCAATAAAGTTACCCATTCTGTTCGGGCGGCGCAGGCTGTTCTGCAATACGGCGTCGGAGCAATGGTCGACTTCCCGGATCAAACCCTCGTAACATCGGCACCAGAATATTGGAGCGGAACCGTAAAAATCTACGATGACCGATTTGCGAAGGCACTTGGCGTTGATTATTTTGCTTTGCCAACAAATATTGCGTATACCCGTTTCCCGGAATGGTATTTCTGCCCCAAGTGTAGAACATTTCAGCCTTTGAAAAAATGGATTTCCGATTACAGAAAGAAAACTCCGCCGAAGTATCTGCAGGTTGATGAAAATATGGTCAGCCATATGCAGTGTCCGAACTGTAAACAGGACTTGGTCGTTGCGCGTGTCGTTACTGTTTGTGAAAAAGGTCATCTTAATGATTTTCCTTGGGTAAAATGGGTTCATGCAAGATCAAAAAAGCCAATATGCGGAAATCCTACTTTGAAATTCAAGACCGGGGCTTCCGGAACCGAGGGGCTGGAGGGCTTAAGCATTGAGTGTTCCTGCGGAGCAAGAACATCGCTTAAAGATGCTTTCGATAAAGACATTTTTGAGCGGATGAGCAAAGAAGACAGCGGCTTCGATTTTCACTGTGATGGAGGACATCCGTTTAAGCACACTTCCGAAAGCTGCGGATGTTATCCGAAAACGGTTCAGCGTGGTGCTTCATCGGTTTATTTTCCGGTAGTTCACAGTTCTTTGGTCATTCCTCCGTATGCCGACAAATTAAACCGTAAAATCGAGCAAAGTTCTGCATATGAGAACTGTATGGTGATTATTGAAGACGAAGACCCTGAAAACAGAACCGATACAATTCAGAAACGCCTGCCGAAATGGGTGGAAAAAATAGCTCTCGAAATCGGTGCGCTCAAAACGGATGTTGAAAAAATACTTAGGGAAAAATGGCTTTCGGACAGTTCGGCAATCGTGGATGTAACAAGCGTCCGGTACAGAATTGACGAATATATGGCGCTGACCGGAGAGATATCCACACCGCAAGGTTCGCTGGGAGATTTTTCAAGAGAAGCCATGCCGCTGGATGAATACGACTTGCCTTGTATCAAGTCCATTTCATTGGTTGATAAAGTCCGCGTCGTAAACGCACTGACAGGTTTTTCCCGTATTACTCCGGCTGTGAACAAGGATGATAACGGATTTGTCAGCGTAAAGCGACCGGATACAAATTGGTACCCGGCATACGAGGTCCGAGGTGAGGGAATATTCATTGAGTTTGACCAAGAGGAAATCGATCACTGGATTGCCAATAATCCGTGCGTTCAGGAGAGAGCCGAAAGGATAAGTACCAATTATCGCACCTCGTTCATTGGTCA
>JAZRYQ010000244.1:0-2781 GCA_045600805.1 Candidatus Alloscillospira sp.
CATCAATGATGCGGTCTTGAAAAAAGCTTTTATGCACGGGGATGAGCCTTGTTGTAGACATCCTTCAGCTGTTTTTTCACCAGCTGAGAATAGATCTGCGTGGAAGATATATCGGCATGGCCGAGCATTTCCTGAATGGAATGAAGATCGGCTCCGTTTTCGAGAAGATGAGCCGCAAAGGAGTGGCGCAGGGTATGCGGCGTGATGGTCTTATCGATATGCGCCTTCTGCTGGTAGGATTTGATGATCTTCCAGAAGCCCTGGCGCGACATGCGCTCACCGCTGACATTGACGAACAATGCGGGCTCCGTGGGCAGTGCGATCATCTGCGGCCTTATAAAATCAACATATTCCGCAAGCGCCTTCACGGCTGTGGAATAGAGCGGAATGACTCTTTCTTTGTCCTTGCCCGCGCAGCGCACGATACCGGCCGAAATGCTGACATCGCTTATGTTGAGCGAAATGAGCTCGCTGACCCTTATGCCCGTAGCGTAGAGAAGCTCCAGCATGGCACGGTCGCGATAACCCTTTGCATCGGTGCAGGAGGGCTGCTCCAGCAAAAGCTCCACTTCCTTGCTGGTCAGGATCTGCGGAAGCTTCTGCGTCGTTTTATCCGGCACGAGCTTGGTGGAGGGATTGTCCTTGATGATGCCCTCGCTGACAAGCAGACCGTAGAAGCACTTTATGGAGGCGATGGCACGAGATACGGTGGCAACGGATTTGCCGTTTCCGCGCATCCACGCAATGTAGTCTCCCAGCTCATCCTCCGTAACGGCATCGAGCGTATCGCCAACGTGAGTTTCAATATAATCTCCCGCCTGACGAATATCACGGAGGTAGGAGCTAAGGGTATTCTGCGAACACTTTTTCACATCCACCAGATATTTATTAAATATTTCGAGGCTTTCTGAATTTTGCATTCAAATGCCTCCTTTCTGCAGGTCGTATTTATTGAATCGGACTTCCGGCTTTCAGCAGGCAAACCGACAGTACAGTTACAGTGAGAAGAATAAAGCAGCACAGGCTCACGACCGCTCTTTTCCGTTTCGCAGCATTCGATACAATGTCCGCAAAAATGCACTTTGAAAAATCAAATGCATAGGCCGAAAAGAAGAGCGTTGAAAACGTGCAGGAAAAAGAAAGAATGATAAGCAGCGCAGCGCTCCCCGGCGTCAGATACAGCTTCGGCACCTCCGTATACGCGATGGCAGACAGAGAAAACCCCATGGCCGCGGCAGTGACAGGCAGGGTAATAAAGCCGGAGGCCGAAAACGCAGCGCACAAAAAAGCGAAGAGAATTAAAGCCAAAAGCAAAGCGCTGTATTCCGAGGAAAACGCAGAAATTTTTTCCGCCGGCTCCGGCAATCTGAACCTAAGCAGATAAAAAGCAAGGAGACCGGAGAAAAAAGAAACGGCAGGCAAGCGCGATGCCGAGTGCTTTCGGGCGGAAAAAACAGGCTTGAAATCTGAAATGCTCATTTACTCTTGACCTCCCCGAGCGACCGCTTCGATGAGAATAACGAATAAATTTACATAATTTCAACCGTATTCACAATATAATACAAAACTCGTTTGTAATCAAGGCCTTTTAAAAAAATTCATGATTTTTGTTAATTATGCCCTTATATTATGTTAATAAAATTATGTAAACCGCTATACCCATTCGTTTGATTATGTCGAAAACAAGGCGTATATACCACCATATTTTGAACTGTCATCCGCTTTTTGTCCCTATATATAGGTAATCGCACTGATTATGTAAACATAGGAAGGCGAATACAAATAGTAATATTATTTTTTCTTGTTTCGAAATTTCTGTATCTTTTTGTTACTTTTGCCCAATTTTAGCATAGCACCCATGTAGGATGCAACCATGAAAATTGAAAAAATAACGAAGCAGTTTGCTGCGCTTATGTCATCCGTACATATGATTATGGAAAGTACTGCCGTCATAAGGGCAACGGATAGCCCGGCCGCCAGCGAGGAAAGCTTTGTTCCGCCCGCGCTGTTCGACGATGCCATACCGCAGAACAACGCAGCTGCGAACGCGATCGCATACATGACGGTGCCGGCATTTTCCGCCTCTCCCCTTCCCTTCACGATCGCTAAAGCGTATACCGCACTTAGAATAAGCTGTACTATGATCCCCGTGAGCATCCCCACGGCCACAGACCTGCCGCTGATCGTTTTTGCTTTTTTTACAGACATAAAAATTCCTCCGGAACAAGATGCTTTGTACATCTTATTATTCCGGAGGAATTTTATACCTTTTTTATTTCTTTGCCTTCTGGGCAGCTTCCGCGGCTTCCGCCTTGACGTTGGTGCTGATGCCCCACTTCTTGAACTGGATGCGGACTCTGTCCTCGCCGGTCTCGATGGTTACATTGTCGTCGGTGACATTGACGACCTTGCCCATAACACCGCCGATGGTGACGACCTCATCGCCGACCATGAGTGCATTGCGCATCTGTTCAACCTTCTGCTGCTTTTTCTTTTCGGGCCGGATCATGATGACCCACATGAGTGCCAGAAAAACAAGAAGAAGAATGATCATCGAACCGCCGCCGCCTGCGGGTGCCTGTGCTGTTGCTGTTAACATATGCTTACTCCTTACAGTAAATTATTATTTATTAAACGATGCAATTCATTATACATATAAACACATTTAATTTCAAGCCCTTATATCCTCGTATCGAGAATTTTTGCGTATTTTCCCCGGAATTGCGCAAAGCTGCCGTCGTCAAGGCTTGCCCGTATCTTTTCCATGAGCTTATTGTAGAA
>JAZRYQ010000245.1:0-4792 GCA_045600805.1 Candidatus Alloscillospira sp.
GAAAACCTTTTCCAGCGTGTATCTTTGTCTCATACCATAGAAAGCAGGGAAATTATATATAATTTCCGAGAAGTGAAATGTTTGCCTTACGACAAATGTGAAATAAATTCACTCACGCCCGCAGGCGTATTTCACACCCGAAGGGTATTTCACAAATCCCGACAGGGATTAATTTCGTTTTCGGCGCGTGGGCAGTTGCTTCAAAAACAGATCCGGTTTCATTCTTCCGCTTCGCGGAGGAATTCTGTGAGACTTTGTCTGCAGTCTTAACAAAAAATGCGTACCGAAAGGTACTCATTTTTTGTTAAGGTATATACAGGAAAACAAAACAAGGATGGAATACTGAAAACTCTGTAAATCAGTTACATGATTATAATAATAAAAATCAAAATATTTTACAATACCGACGCTTGCTAATATTTTATGTATTTATGGCATATTACTATGTATTTTTGTAGTATTTTTCTTATAATAATTATAAAATGCATATAATTATCACAGTATTTTGCAGATAATTCTACAAAACTATAAAGGAAAAACTGTTGTTGACCTTGCAGACTTTTAATAATATAATGTTGAGAAGCAAAACAGCTTACAATAATGAAAAGAGGAATTTCTATTATGAGCGAATGTACCCATAATTGCAGTTCATGCGGTGAATCCTGCTCTGACCGTACAACGCCCCAGAGCTTGCTTGAGCCTGCAAATGCGCAATCAAATATTAAAAAAGTCATAGCCGTTGTAAGCGGCAAGGGCGGCGTCGGAAAATCATTGGTGACTTCCCTGCTCGCCGTGAACGCAAGCCGTGCCGGTAAAAAAGCCGCGATTCTTGACGCGGATGTGACAGGACCTTCGATTCCGAAAGCATTCGGCATCGGCCAAAGAGCATATTCCAATTCAAACGGCATCATTCCCGTGTCAACCGAAAACGGGATCGAGCTTATGTCCATCAATCTGCTGCTTGACAATGCAACAGACCCGGTCGTCTGGCGCGGGCCCGTTATTTCCGGTGTTGTAAAGCAGTTCTGGCGTGACGTTGTATGGGGCGACGTTGATTATATGTTTGTTGATATGCCTCCCGGAACGGGTGATGTACCGCTTACGGTTTTCCAGTCTCTCCCCGTTGACGGTATTATCATCGTCACCTCCCCGCAGGAGCTTGTTTCCATGATCGTTGAAAAAGCCGCGAATATGGCGCAGCTTATGAATGTGCCGATTCTCGGAATTGTTGAGAACATGGCATACTTCGAGTGTGCAAAATGCGGAGAAAAGCATTATATTTACGGTGAAAGCCACATAGAAGAGATCGCCGCAAAGCATAATATAACAAATATCGCGCGCATCCCGATAGACACTGCCCTTGCAAGAAGCTGTGACCTCGGTGAAATCGAAAAATACACAGGCACATGGCTTGATGCTCTCACGGAAAAAATACTGTAAAATAACGCAAAAACGGTCAGGCCGAATCGGTCTGACCGCTTTATATTTGCAAGCTAACTTACTTAAGCTCGACTGTTGCGCCAACGCCTTCAAGCTGTGCCTTGAGAGCTTCTGCATCGTCCTTAGAGAGACCTTCCTTGATCTTTGCGGGAACGCCTTCAACAAGAGCCTTAGCCTCAGCAAGTCCGAGACCTGTGATACCGCGGACTTCCTTGATGACCTTGATCTTCTCTGCGCCGAAGCTTGTCATAACAACGTCAAACTCGGTCTTTTCTTCTACTACGGGAGCAGCAGCGCCGCCTGCAGCAGGAGCAGCCATAGCAGCGGCTGATACGCCGAATTCTTCCTCAAGAGCATGTACGAGATCGGAAAGCTCAATAACTGTAAGAGCCTTAACTTCTTCGATAAGAGCAGCAATTTTTTCGCTTGCCATAATAATTTTCCTCCTATAATTTTTTAGTAATAAAGTTTTTTGTTTTTCCGCTTACGCTTCAGCGGGAGCCTCTGCCGGAGCTTCGAGCTTCTCGGCGATTGCCTTAATGACACAGGCAAGGCTGGAGATCGGTGCGAGCATTGTTCCGAGTACCTGCGCCTGAAGTACGGGCAGTGCCGGAATGCTTGCAAGAGAGTTGACTTCCTCGAGAGAAATCGCTTTGCCGTCCATGAAGCCGCCCTTGATCTCAAAATGGTCGTTCATCTTATCGGCGAACTCTTTGATGATCTTTGCGGGAGCGACGGGATCGTCCTGGCAAATAGCGATGGAAGTTGTACCGTTGAGCAGCGGGTCGAGCTCGTCAAGACCTACGTTATTGAAAGCAAATCTCAGAAGAGTATTCTTAACAACAGCGTAATCGACGTTGCTCTCGCGGAGCTTACGGCGCATCTCGGTGTCCTCAGCGACGTTAATACCGGAATAATCAACGATAACACCGGCAGCAGCGCCTTTGAGCTTTTCCGTCAAAGCGGCAACAACAGCCTGCTTCTCGGAAAGGACCTTTGCATTTGGCATGAAATTTTCACCTCCGAAAACGAATGTGCGTCCAAACAAAAAACCTCACGCCAAAAACGTGAGGAGATACGGCAAACATAGAGAATGTAAGCTGTCCTCGGCAGGATTTACGGCCGGAACCACCTGCTGTCTTTGGAACGCTCAATTATATTATCAGATTTGGTTTTGTTTGTCAATATGGATTTTACTTAATTTTAAAGCCTTTTGCACGAAGAAACGCGAGCAATTCCTCGGCAGAGCCGATTTCAAAGCTATTCTTATCAAAGATAATGGCAAGCTTTGCATTTGTGGTGAGATATATCAGATTCTTGCTTTGGTAAACCTTTTTCTTTACGGAATCAAAGCTTATTGTTTGCTCTGCCGTATCGTTTCTTATTCCGATACCGTCGTTTGTCACGATCACAGTTATATCCATCGGTTTTCCGTGGTTAACTTCAAGGTCACGCCTCAAAATCAATTTTATTGATCTGCGGCATTGCCAAGCAATCACGGCAATGCCGAAAACTGCAATAATAAAAGCGTATATCGTCAACCACTCGACGCTTTTCTGAAGCATCACCATGAAAACACAGTCTACGATCAGAAACGCAATAAGGCAGTAACCAACAATCGTACTCGGGCTTTTGTACATAGCATGTCTGCAATACTCGGTTATCAGCTTTTTATCACGCGTATATGTATTTTTAAACAAAACTTCCATCCATCTCACACCTTTCAAGGAAAAGTATACCATTATCCATATAAATATGCAAGCAATGTTTCCTCCTGCGCACACTGCATTTGATGCTCTTCTTTTCCGCACCTGTGATTTGCCGCTTGCTGCTTGTACAAAACTCCGCGGGGTGTTCCGCGGAGTTTTGTAGTATCATGTTATTCAGATAAAAAATAACTGTATCGTTCAATCCACTTTAATGCATCGTCGTTCAATTGGCTGACAATGATTTCTTCGCCGTCATCACGAGAAAACATACCCGACTCATTGTTGAAGTAATATACCGTGCTCCCGATTGTTATTTCTACATCGTACTCCTGATCATCGCTTGCTTCGATTGAACCATTGTTTTTATAGCTGGCATCAAACACATATTTCAATCCTGCTGTCACCATTTTGTTTGCTGTTTTCTCATTTTTGCTTTCCAAATGGGTTATAACTGCAACATTCTCCATGTCTGATGTATCATTCAAAATAGCACGAACTGCCATATTACAATCCATGAAATTAAATGAGCCTATATCGCCTTCAAAGCAACGCGGATTAGGTATTTCTTCATAGCTTAATGCTTCTATAGGTGACAGATAGGGAGTAAGTATAATATATATTTTTTCCGGGTGATTTTGCGAAAAAGCAATTGAGAACAAACACGTATCCGTGTCGTTGGCAAGGCGAACGGAGCCTGTTGACATCATATAGCTATCGAAATCTGCACTGTCTTCGTCAAGTTCTTTAAAGTCTGATGTAAGAAGCTTAAGATAATTTATGACAGTTGCTGTCTGCTCTTTGTCTGCGTTTGCAAACATACCAAGGAATTTCTCCCTATCGGCAAAGCCCCTCGGTGGAATGCCGCACGGCACCCTCACAGATAAATCCGCAGAATCATCAAGGCTTGTAATAATGTCCGTAATCTTATATACATCAGCAGATGAGGGCGCGTCGATTTTTTCTTTATCATCCGGCTGCGTGCTTCCGCAGGCAGTTAACAGCAGCAATAACGCTGCTGTTAAAAGCAAGATATATTTTTTCACACTATCCCTCCTTGTCAAAGCCGGTGTTTTGCACATTGAATACAGTATAAACAAAATCCGTGATTATTGCTACGTGTCTATTTCACTCATTCGGCAATTTCGCCCATTGGTATCATTATGTCAACCGATTCTCCGTTCATGACCTGCGGCAGCTTGCCGTCCCATTTTTCGATGTACATCTCTTTGAGGATTTTTTCGGTTAGGGACTCTTCAAGAAGTCTGTGGGATTCCGCCTCCGCTTCAGCGGACACGATCATGACCTTGGCGGAAGCGTCGGCTTCTACAAGCTTTGCCTTAGCATCTGCCTCAGCCTGGGCGATTTTCGTCTGGTTTTCATATTCGGCCTTGAGCTGCTTCTGCTCGGCGATCATTTTCTCTTCGACAGCGTTTTCAAATGCATCGGAGAAATCAATGTTTGTGAGGACGACGGCAGTGACGTTAACATAATATTCATCACCGATCGCATTTTTGATGGCGAGCTCAACAGCCGGTGACATAGCGGCGCGGTCTGCGATGATGTTCATAGCTTTGTGAGAGGAGAGGATCGCTTTCGATTTTTCGATCGCGATGGATTCTATTCTGTTCTGTAAAAGCTCCAGT
>JAZRYQ010000246.1:0-2113 GCA_045600805.1 Candidatus Alloscillospira sp.
TTACCGTTTCCCGAATCTGTTCGGAAAATGGTGCAGACCGAATTATAACAGCGTCGTTGCGACGTTTTGCAGCAACACGGCAAACGATTTACCGATAACCGTCAACGACCCTTCAACAGAGCTTGAGCTACTGTATATTGATGACTTGGTCGAAGAGATGCTGGATGCCCTTGAAAATAAAGAGCATCACTGCGAATTTGACGGGATAAATGCCGTTTTTACAACGGACGGCAGATTCTGCGCGGTGCCGACAACTCATCACGTTACATTAGGCGAAATCGCGGAGCTTCTTGCCGTTTTCAAAGCGCAGAGCCGGACGCTCGTCATTCCGGAAATGCCGAAAAACAGCTTTGCCAAGAAGCTCTATTCCACATATTTGAGCTATCTTCCGAAAGAAAAAACGATATTCCCGCTTAAAATGAACCGCGATGACCGCGGCTCGTTTACGGAGCTTCTCAAAACGGAAAAATGCGGCCAGTTTTCGATAAATATCTCAAAGCCCGGTGTCACGAAAGGACAGCACTGGCACAACTCCAAGTGGGAATTTTTCATAGTCGTCGCCGGACATGCACGGATCCGTGAGCGAAGGCTCGGCTCGGACGACGTATTGGAATTTGACGTCAGCGGTGATAATATGCAGGCGGTCCATATGCTTCCGGGGTATACACACAGTATCATCAATTTGAGTGACACGGAAAACCTCGTAACGGTCATGTGGGCAAATGAGCCGTTTGAGCCGGACAAACCGGATACATTTTCGGAAGACGTTTGATCCGCGCAAAAACAAACCGTCCGGAAATTCGGCTCCACTGAAAATGTCATAATAAAACACATCTCCTCGTATGCTTATAGCAGAATATAAGCAGGAGGGGATGTTTTTTGAAAATCAGAATTGAAAAAATACTTATGAAACGAAAAAAGCTTGTATGTGCCGCGGCATTTTTGCTTGCCGTTGCCGTCATATTCGGTATTGTCAATAACCCCGCGATCGTCGGTGCCTCGGCAACGACAAGACTGCTGCCGATCTATTGCGTCGAGCGCGATAACAAGGCTGTTTCCCTCACGTTTGACGCTGCCTGGGGCAATGAAGACACGCAGACATTGATCGACATTCTCGGAAAATACAACGTCAAGGCGACATTTTTTGTGGTTGGTCAATGGGTCGATAAATACCCGGAATCCGTAAAAGCGCTTTCGGAAGCGGGGCATTATGTCATGAATCATTCAAACGACCATGCGCATTTTTCCAAGCTGTCATCTTCGCAGATTATCGAAAACATTACCGCGTGCAATGAAAAAATCGCGTCTGTGACCGGTGTCACTCCGACGCTTTTCAGGGCGCCTTACGGAGAGTACGATGACAACGTGATCGCCGCAGTAAATTCTATGGGAATAAAAACGATCCAATGGGATGTTGACAGTCTCGACTGGAAGGAACTCTCGGCAAGTGAGATATACGACCGCGTGACGACGCGCGTGCAGCCGGGAAGCATCATTCTTTTCCACAACGCCGCGCTTCATACGCCGGAGGCGCTCGGCTCGATCATTGAGTATCTGATCCAGAACGGTTATGAGATCGTCCCTGTTGTCGATCTTTTGCTGGACGGTGACTACACGATCAACCACGAGGGCAGGCAATGCCCTGCATAAATGAAAAACACCCATATACTTGACATATGTCAAGTATATGGGTGCAGTATTTTTAAGGAGAAAGTACGGTCAGCTATTGTTCAAAAGATGACGGTTTCAGTTTAAATCAGATATTCTGAAATATCGGAAGCCTCTGATTGTTCGATAACAATATTCACGCCGTCTTTCTGTGAAAGCTCACGGATTAATTCGAGCATGATTTCTATTTCAGGTGTTAACTCTTTTGAAATAGCTGAAAGATTCTTTAGAACAAATGTAGTCGAAGAGTCATAGCAACAGTACAAACAATCCCACAGCGCATCCATGTTATGTCCATAGTAGTCAGGGAGCTGAAAAACTTCTTTGAAGTATTCATGCAATTCCCAATAGGATTTGATACCCGAAAAATCTAATGTGATGTATTTCATCTCAAGTCCTCCAATCCCATTTCAAAAAATGTCATACTGTGGTCGTAAGTCACAAA
>JAZRYQ010000247.1:0-6446 GCA_045600805.1 Candidatus Alloscillospira sp.
GGGCAAAGCCCGATGCGATGGAGCGCGAGTTTTTTCTTCGGCAAAGTCGGGCGGCTTTGCCGAAGATTTGAACGCCGTGGTTTTCACGGCGTTCAGATTATAAAACCTTATTGAAAAAGTCGATTGCCCGGGCAGACTGCGGACGGAGGATGACATCCTCGGGAGCCCCTTCCTCGACGATATAACCGCCGTCAATGAAAATCGCTCTGTCAGCGACCTCACGGGCAAAGCCCATTTCATGCGTGACGATGACCATGGTCATGCCCACGTCGGCAAGCTTTCGCATGACCTGCAAAACTTCACCGACCATTTCCGGGTCAAGTGCGCTTGTCGGCTCATCAAAGAGCATGATGTCCGGATTCATGCACAAAGCGCGCGCGATGGCAACACGCTGCTTCTGCCCGCCGGAGAGCTGTGACGGATATGCGTCTGCCTTGTCCGCCAAACCGACCTTTTCGAGCATCTGCATGGCCTGCTCTTTTGCCGTCAGCTTATCTGCTTTTTTCAGCTCGACCGGCGCGAGCATCAGATTTTGCAGCACATTCAGATTATTGAAAAGATTAAAATGCTGAAAAACCATGCCGATTTTTTCGCGTACCTTGTTTATATCAAGTGCTTTGTCATTTATGTTCTGCCCGTCAATGATGATCTCACCGGACTGGAATTCTTCCAGACGGTTTAAGCAGCGAAGAAAAGTTGACTTGCCGCTTCCGGAGGGACCGAGAATGACAACGACCTCGCCCTGTTTAATTTCCGTGCTGATGTCCTGGAGAACTACATGCTCACCGAATGATTTTTTGAGATGCGAAACGCTTATCTTAACTTCTTTTCCGGTCACGGTTAAGCCTCCTTTCAAGATACTTTGCAACCTTTGACAGAATGGTAATAACGATCAGATACATGATCGCGACGATGCCCCATACGCTGAAAGTATCAAACGTGTTTGCAACGACGTTTTTTGCCGAGTTGACAAGCTCGGGAAAACCGATAACAGAGAGAAGTGAGGTGTCCTTCAAGGTTATGATAAACTGGTTGATGATACTCGGAATCATGATTTTGACGGCCTGCGGTAAAATGATCCTGCGCATTGCCTTGCCGTAGGAAAGACCGAGACTGCGCGCAGCTTCCATCTGGCCTATATCAACAGCGAGGATGCCGCCGCGGATGATCTCCGCCATATACGCGCCGCAGTTGAGCGCAAGGCAGATCGTACCGGCCTGAAGCGCCGTGAACACAACGCCGCCGATCCCCATGATGTTGTTGAACAGATACGGTATTCCGAAATATATAAAATACGCAAGAACGATCATCGGCACGCCGCGGATGATATCGACAAAAACAGTCGAAATGATGTTGCAGGCTTTGTTTTTGAGAACACCGAGTATACCGAATATCAGACCGATAATGCACGCAAAGAATAGACCGCACAATGCAAGCAGAAGCGTCTGTCCCATAGCGGCAAGCAGCAGTTTACCGTAAACACTGATTATATGAAGCATCTGTGGATGCACCCCTCTCCGGGCCGAAGCACCTCAAAATAAAATCCGTAAAGCGGGACACTGGTATCAGTGCCCCGCTGAAAATCAAAAGCTATACTGTCAGCCGAGGTATTTCTTGATGATTTCGTCGTATTTTCCGTTAGCTTTTATGTTTGCAAGACCTTTGTTGAACATTTCAAGCAGGTCTTTGCTGTTTTCGCTGAAAATCGCAAAGCCGTACGGTGCGCCGGCGTTTTCCGTGCCGTCCACTATCTTGAGGGCAAGTCCGCCGTCTTTGATGGAAGCAGCCATGATCGGTGTGTCCTCAAAGCATGCCGCGTGCTGACCGCCGACAACGGCCTGATACATGGTGGGAGAATCTTCAAAGTACGCAATCGTGAAGCTGTACTCCTCTGCAAGACTTTCGGCATATGCCGCGCCCTGCGTGCCGGTTTTTACGGCAACGGAAAGGCCGGAAAGATCAGCAAAGGAAGCGATATCGGAATCGGCGGCAACGGTCATGCACTGTGTAGCGGTGTAATAACCGTCGGAGAATGTCCAGCCGGATGCCTTGCGTTCATCGGTGATGGAAGCGCCGGCGATCATGCCGTCAGCCTGACCGGACTGGCAGGCAGCGATGGAAGCATCCCAGCCGAGACTGTTAAGCTTATATTCAAAACCCTGATCCTCGGCAATAGCGGCGAGAATGTCCACGTCGATGCCGACGAAGTTACCGCTTGCGTCGGTGTACTCAAACGGCTTGAATACGGTGTCCGTTGCGACTGTCCAGACCTTGTCGGACTTCTTGCTTCCGCAGCCGGTAAAGAGGCATACAGTCAGTACAAGACAGAGAATGATAACAAGAGCTTTTTTCATAATTGATCATATCCTTTCGGGAATGTGCCGAGACAAATCAGCATGTCTTGGCCGGAATGAAAACATTATACAATATAATTATTGACTTTACAATATTAAATCAATAGACAATGCGACAAAAAATGAATTTTTTTTGCACAAATTGTGCATTTTTAATGCCGGCGGAGCCGAAAAAGCAAATTTCATAAATATTCACAATAAAATCAAAGCATTTGAAATTAAAGAAAAAACACGAGGATTTATTCATTTTTGTAATATTTATTACGAAATAATACAGAATTAGTTAAATTCTGTATATGGGAAAATGAACTTTTCAAATCGGGAACTTGTGAAAAATTCCGTCGGCAGACTTCAAAAAAGCCTGCCGACGGAATAAAAGGTTTTGTTCAGATAAGCTGTCCCGGAAGTCTGAGCTTTTGTTTGACGGGAAATCCTTTGTCAAATTCCTCTACATCGGCATCATCGACGTAGTAGCCCTGCGGCGTCTGATATACGCCTGTAATGCCGTCGAGATATCCGCATATGAGCTCCTTGCAGAGAAAGAATGACGCATCCGCATCCTCCGGCAGATCATGATACCGTATGCCGAATTTGCCGGCATAATCAAACCCGCTTTTGCCGTAAAATCCGATGTTTCCTTCAAAAAGTACCGCGCCGAAACCGAGCTCTGCGGCTTTTTGCAGGGAATGATCCAAAAGCTTTTTGCCGTAGCCCTTGCGTTTGAGCTCGGGCGTGATGCAGATAGGCCCCATCATCAGAACGGGAATGGTCCTTCCGTCATCTGCGTCGATGACGGTTTTCATAAACATATTCTGCCCGATGATTTTTCCGCCTTTTTCCATGACAAAATCAAGCTCTTTAATGAAAGCGGGGTCATCTCTCAGCGTATGGAGAACGTAATGCTCGCTGCAGCCCGGACGGTAAACATTCCAGAATGATTCCCGTACGAGGTTTTCGACTTCTCTGTGGTCTTCGGCTTTTTCCAAACGAATCGTATAGTCATTTATATTCATTGTTTTTCCTCCTGAAAATTGTTGACGTCAATTGCCGTGCGGCGGGAGGTTTGTTTGATCGTCTGCAAACCTCCCGGTTATGCGACAATCTCCGATGTGTTGTACTTTCTCAAAAAGCACTCTCCTATAAATAAATATTTATCATCAGACGCAAAGGCCGGATGCTTATATTATACAGAACAGGCTTCGGCCTATCAAGACAAAATAAGCTGTTCCCATGTTTCATTCCTCATTTATTTAGATATACAGTGTATCTATTTTGCTATAATAACACATTTTTTGAGTAAAATGAATACATAATATATCTAAATGGAGCTGGGAATATTATGGCTATAAAGAGCGTCTCAATACGGATCGAAGAAGAGATGTTGGAGCGTCTCGATTATGTTGCCGACTATGAGGGACGTTCTGTCAACAGTCATATTCTCGTCCTTATAAGAGAAAATATCCAAAGCTTTGAGAAAGAACACGGTGCAATTGAAGGGACTGTAAAACCGGAGGTCAATGTAAAGCCTGCCAGAAAAAACTGATAAGCTGATCTAATAAAAAAGGACTTATATTCTGCCAAAATACAAGTCCAATAATTTATTACTCTTTATCTAAATCACCATTACAATGCGGGCAGATATGTTTGCCGCCTTCTCTTTTAATGGCATCTCCGTATCTTCCCCCTAAGAAAGTACCACAATAAGGGCATTTGTATAAAATCAGGTACGCAGCAATCCAACAAATCAGAATGGCAAATGCAGCAATTGAAAGTGCTGTTGTCTTTGTAAGAACACCCAACACTTCTAAAATTACGGCAATGCCAATGGCCATAAGGCCAATCCTTCTAAACCTGTTCAACTTTTTCATTCCCAATTCCTCCGCAATAAAAGATAATAGGAAAATGCAGTTCGGTTAAAGAAAAAAGGTATCAGACTTCCTATCAAAATCTGATACCTTATTTGGTGCGAGAGATGAGACTTGAACTCACACGCCACGCGACACACGCCCCTCAAACGTGCCTGTCTACCGATTCCAGCACTCTCGCTCAAAGCTTGTTTATTATAAGACCGATATTATAATTTGTCAATACTTATTTTAAAGATTTTTATTTTTTCACGCTGAGAAAAACCTGTGCTGCGGCGTCTGCAAAATACCGGACAGCGCCGAGCGCCTCATCCAGCGTATTTCCGGCACAGCCGACCTCAAGGATCATCGAGCCGGTCGTTGCATCCTGATTATATCTGTACTGGGAAAGCAGGATGGGCTTTGCCAAAGAGGGATACATCGTGTTCATCGCGTATTCAAGCTTGAGCGCAAGCGACATGTTTTTGCGCCAATCGGGATGCGAAACGCCCATCGCGTCCGTGCCCATGACGAGCAATATCTGCGAGCATGTTTTGTCATCCACCTGCGCGACGGTTTTATACTGTGAACCATCGGAATTTGCGATCGCGTCACGATGAAGGTCAATGACGATTTTTACGGACGGGTATTTTTTCAGGTTTTCGTTTATTGTGTCAAGTGAACGCGAATAAGCACCGTTGTAATCCGGATAATCGTGGATCGTGCAGTCATGTATTACCCCGATGCCGTATGCCTCCAAAGCGGTTTTCAGCTCTTCGCCCACGCGCGCGACATTGTAATCAAGATTTTCCGTTCGATATGGGTCGGATTCCTCATAAGTATCCGTATCTGTTTTCGTGTAGCTTTCGCTTGTATGCGTATGTACGATGAGAACAGACGGGGAGGAATCAAGTGAAAAATCAAGCGGCATATTCAAAAGCGCCTCGATATCACAGTCAAGGCCGCTCTTGTTATCTATCTTTATAGATTCCGCGCTTAAATCGGCATCCGCGTCGAGAAACATATTATACGGTAACTGCTTTGACACTTCCGGTTTTTCCTCCGGCTGTTCAAACAGGGACCTTGCCGGAATATTCGGCTGCGTTGACGCGATGTGCTCCGGCTGCTTTTCGCTCGGCGCTTCTTTTTCTTCGCCGTTTAACGGAAGCGCGAATTCAAGCTTGATTAGATATGAAAACAGGGAATTCAGTGCGGGTTTTTCAAATATTTTTTCAGTTTTTTCGGAATACTTTGGAAAACTGCGCACACCGAAAAATACGAACAATACTGCAATAAGCCATATGAAAACCGGCAATGCAAATCCGGCGCCGTTTCCCGCTCTGAATCTTTTTCGCATGAATACCATTCCTCCGAGGTTTTTGTATAACTATATGCGGATATGCGCGGAATAATGATTGATTAAAAACAAAATCGTGTTATAATATTTACAGCTTTACTTATTGAAAGGGGAAAATCGTATGTACTCATTTACAACGCGCGGAACATGCTCAAGACAAATTGATTTTGATATCGAAGACGGCGTTATTTCATATGTTAAATTTTACGGCGGCTGCAATGGCAATCTGAAAGCCATATCAAAGCTCGTTGTCGGGAAAAAGCCGGAAGAGGTCATAGAGCTTTTGAAGGGCATAACCTGCGGATTTAAAGATACGTCATGTCCTGACCAGTTGTCGATCGCGCTTACCAAAGCGCTTGAAGCGAAGAACGCATGAAAAAATGCAGAATAACCGCCGTGCGTAAGGCGTTTTATGCGGATCTGGCGGAAAAATACGAAAATCCGATCGAGCACGCCTGCGATATCCGGGAAGGACAGGTTTTTATCGCAAACGGCTGGCAGAGGCCGGAGGGCTTCTGCACAAGCGCATGGGACAGCATATCACCGTTTGTGATGACGCTTGCCCACGGCGGAAGGGAATTTTATGACGGCTGGATGAAGAATCCGCGCAGCGCGATGATATCGTGCAATGACGGCTTCAGACCGGTGAGCTTTTACATCGAAGCGCTGGACGAAGACGCAGAATAAAGCTGGCCGGCAAAGACAGCCGCCTTTGCCGACGATTTGAAGCAAGGCAGAAATGCCTTGCTACAGCTTGTCGAAAAAGGTCTGCCGAAAGGCAGACTTTTTTGCGAAAATATGGTAAAATAGAAATGGGTGATGAAAGATGTTAGAACGAGGGAAAATGGATCGAGACGTTGTGGAATTCGTGGTAATCGACAACTTGGTGCC
>JAZRYQ010000248.1:0-3420 GCA_045600805.1 Candidatus Alloscillospira sp.
TCGATATCGCTCTGATAGAAAACAGCAACTTTTGTTGCAAGCTTCTTTTCGCCGATGAACTGAGCGGCGAGAACGCCCTGCGCGTCATCACGGAAGCATACGCGGAAAGCCGTGTCGCTGTTCTTGATAGCGTCCATGGAGGAGCCTGTCGGAGTCAGAACGAGAAGACCGTCGTTCTTTGCCGCGGCAACAACGGAAGCGGTCTCGCCGGAGAGAACACCACCGAGAGAAACATCCATACCGCTGTCAATGAGCTTGCCGTATGCGGAAACAGCGCTGTCAGGATCGCCCTGGGAATCCTGATAATCCAGTGTGATCTGCAAACCCGCAATGCCGCCGGCAGCGTTGATCTCTTTTACCGCGATCTCAGCGCCCTGTTTTGCTGAGCAGCCGTAGTTTGCATAGTCACCGGTCAAAGGACCGATACCGCCGATGTAAAGCGTGTCATCGCTTTTACCCTTGGAGCCGCATCCTGCAAGCATGACGGCAAGCACAGAGCAAACGAGTAAAACGGCGAGAACCTTTGAAAACTTTTTCATAGATTTAACCTCGATTCATTAAATAATATTAAATTAATAATGTGTTAACAGTTTAACCATAAAAAGAACGAAAGTCAAGAGTGCGAAATAATAACTTTTCATAATACTTTAAAAACCTTTTTGTCGATAATTACAAAACTGTGAAAACAAATTTATGCCATGAAAAACGCGCAGGTGAAAATTGTATGATATCTCAATCAAAATTTTGTAGAAATAACCGATTGAAGATAAATACGATTTCCCCTATAATATCAGGCGAGGTTGATTTATATGAAAAAGCTTATTTGTATTTTACTTGCGGCGCTGCTTGCCGTACTATGCTGTTCCTGCGGAAGCGATATAAAATCAGAAGAGGATATCCGCGGAAAACGCATCGGCGTTATCGAAAACTCTTCTTCGGAAAAATATGCCGCGATGTACGGCGAAGTGACAGAATACGCGGATGTCAAACAGCTTGTAAGCGCGTTGAAGAGCGGCATGATTGACTGCATCGTAACGGACTCGCGCCTTGTCAAAAAAATCACGAGCCATCCGTTCCTTAAAAAGCTCAAAACGCCGCTTACGGAAGCGCATATGCGTATTGCCGTCGCAAAGGAAAATCCCGATCTTGTCAAGGATATCAACCGCGCTCTTGCGCATCTTGCTGACAACGGGACACTGAAAAATATAATCAATACGAATTACAGCAGAGAAACGTTTAAAACGTCGTATAATGAGGAAAAGGCAGAAGGCGCGGTTTTGACGGTAGCACTCGGAGAGAGCTTTGGCCCGTTTAAGTATTATAACGAAGACGGTGAGCTTGCGGGCATTGATGCTGATATCGCAAAGGAAATATGCGCGTATTTAGGACTTCACGTTGCGTTTATCGAGGTCTCGGACGCTTTGCTCGTTGACAGCGTCGTAACCGGAAAAGCGCATTTCGCTCTCGGCGGAATAACGACGGAATCAGCCGCATTTGACGAATGCCTGATGTCGGATGAATACGCTGTATGTACGCAGATGATAGTAACCAAATAAAACGTTGCCCCGATTGCAGTCTGCGCTGTAATCGGGGTTTTTGATCATTCGGTGATCGGCAGCCATGCTTCAAAAAATCCGGTGAGCTTTCCGCCGTCGAGTACAGAGCAGACGAGATTGCCGAATGCGTTTCCTTTCGGTGTGAGTCCGTTCGCTTTAGCATATCGGAACATATAATCCATATGCCGCGGAGAAAAAGCGTTTTTTCCGGAGCTTTTGAATGCCGAGTGTATGCACTTCACGGATTCAATATGCTCGACCGGCGCTTTGTATTTTACATCGAATTCACGGACATAATGCATATCGAGGGAAAATCCCCAGGAATAGCTTCCTTCGGAGCTTCTTCCGGCGGGACATTCAAAATATCTCGTCGAGAAAGGAAGATACTGAAGCCAGCGGCGGCTTATTGTCTGAAGCGTCGAGTCACTTTCATATTCAAAGTTATGCCTGTTCAGATAATAGATGAACTCAGGGCACATGGAGACCTCGCATTTGCCGATAAGCTCGGGTATGTGCTCAAGCGTTTGCTTCTGGTCAAGAAGTCTGTCATGCAGCATCCTGTATCTGTGCGCCGCCTGTTCGATCTCAATGCTCTTTTCGTCAATACAATCCATCAGGGATTCATAGGTGCTTTCCGATTCAAGCTTTGAGATATCATCTATGCTGAACCCGAAATTCTTGTACCACAGACAGTCGATCAGAAAATTTATGTCCCATGTGTCATAATAGCGGTAACTGTTGCTCGGCCCCTTCTGCGGAGATACAACGCCTTTTTTTTCGTAGTACCGTATGAGGTCGGTCGAAATGCCGAGAATCTTTGAAACATCGCCAATCTTGTATTTCATTTTGAAGCCTCCGCACATCATTTTGATGATATAGACCAGTATACAATAAATTCTTGAAAAATCAAAGAAAAATATTACATTTTTGTCTTGACATTGGAACAGTTCCAAGGTTTACTATATCACATAGGTATGAAGACCGAAAATTTTTAAAGGAGGACAATATCATGGCATACATGCCCCTTAACAAAGACGAATTATATCTCGAAACAGAAAAAATGACAAAGATCTGGGACCTTTCACAGCCCTGGGGCTGGGATACTCCTCTTTGGCCGTTCCCCGGCGCACGTTCTGACCTGAACTTCCCGCGCGGACAGTATCTGGAGAGATTCCATAAGCGCACAAACACTTACACAGGTACGCTCCATGCAGCAACACACTGCGACGCTCCGAACCACACCCTCCACGAGGAAGAGGTTGACAGAGCACGTTACGGCTATACGCTCGCTGAGATCCCTCTTGAGCATGCCATCGGCTCCGGCGTTATCGTAGACCTCACATGGATGTATGATGAATTCCAGGCAGCTTTCAACGCAGCAGGCGGAGACCCGGCAAAGATGGGCGAGTTTGCTGAGACTCCCGATAAGAAGGGCGCTATCTGGCATATCATCACTCCCGAAGACGTTCAGAAGGCTCTTGATAAGGACGGCCTTGAGATCCG
Source organism: Candidatus Alloscillospira sp. (assembly GCA_045600805.1). Lineage (GTDB taxonomy): Bacteria > Bacillota > Clostridia > Oscillospirales > Oscillospiraceae > Alloscillospira. The sequence continues at coordinate 3,060 of JAZRYQ010000248.1, forward strand.
CCCGAATGACTGGGTCGTACTGAACACAGGCTTCCACCGCTTCTGGAGAATCAACAACGACAAGTACTTCAACTACTATCCCGGCAACGGCCCCGAGCTTGCAAAATGGCTCATGTTCGAAAAGAAGATAAAGGGTATCGCCGGCACATACGGCGCATCCGACTCCTGCGTATGGCATTGCCCGTGCAAAGAGCAGATGCCGTGGCTCTACAATAACTACAAGCTCGCGACCGGCAGAGACATCGACGTTGACTATCCTGACTATGAGCCTTGCCACAGACTGTTCGGTCAGCACGGCCTCATGGCTGTTGAGAACGCCGGCGGCGACATCGACCAGGTTACCGGCAAGCGCATGACCATC
>JAZRYQ010000249.1:0-4115 GCA_045600805.1 Candidatus Alloscillospira sp.
GCTGCTTTTTCTTCGAGAGCTTCTCGTAGGGTATGAATTTTTCCATATGCTTTCTCCTTTGCTTAATGTCCGAGCGATATAATAGCAAAGGCGGAGCGGATTGTCAAATCGCATTATTTGCGGGGTACGATTATGCCGTGAATGGAATTGCCGCAACAGAAAACTGTTTCAAATCAAAGCAGTTTATTGCTTTCCATGCTCAGAATTGTATATGAAATGCCATTGAATTCGATTATTTCACCTTTACGTTTTCCGATTATTATCTCAAAAAGAGGGCTGTCAGGATGCAGAATTGTTATCCCGTCTTTTTCCGTAATCGGCATCTTTGTAATCTCAATTGTACCGTCAGCATGCGTGATGGTTTCAATTTCATAAATTTCTTTTTCAGAAAGATATATTTTGGTTTCGTACCCTCTCCTCCTTACGCGTGCGCATGTGCGCGAAAACCGCGCGTGGACGCGAGAATTCACCTACGGTGAAAAAAGTGAAATTTCCCTCTTGACTGTTTTCCTGCGCGCAATCGCGATAATAGTAAGTGGCAGGCGGCGATGCAAGCCGACAAAAAATTTTCTGCCGAAAAGAAGGATTTACAAAATCAGCGGTGTATATGGTACATCGCGGACAAATGAGGAGGTACTCCATGAACAAAAACAAGATTGTCCCTTACTTTGCCTACGGCTCAAACATGGATGCGGAACAGATGAGGATGCGCTGTCCCGGCGCTGAAATTCTCAGTACCGCAGTTCTGCCTGACTACAAGTTTACTCTTGACAGTGAGGGCTGCGCAACTGTAATCCCCTGCGAGGGAAAAGAGGTGCGCGGTGTCATCTGGAAAATCAGCAGAGCAAACGAAAAAGCTCTTGACTGGTACGAGGGCGTTTCGAAGGGCTGTTACAGCAAGGAGATACTGAACGTGCGTCCCGAGGGATACTTTACAGAGTTGCCCATGTCAGGCTTGCTTCCTTCATAAACAACCTTCGATTATTTGCTGCAATGCGGGTCTTCTTTGTCAGTCCGGCATCACGATATAATCTATCTTATATTTGCCCGCAACTGTCGGCAGAATTTCTGCCAACTCACTTAACGTATACCACGGACTTACCTCATGTCTATCGCCGTCCGTCCGAACTATTCGCGCATAAACCTTGCCGCTGAAATTCGGATTATCCTGCATTAATCTGCCGTCGCGGACCTCAATGCCGAATCCTAAACCGGGGATGTTAGGTATAGAACCTCCGGTGACCTGCTCCAGTTCTTCCTCGCTAAGCTCAGCAAGCTTTTTATTCAAGGTTTCAACCTCATTCTTGAGGGCGTTCAGTTCTTCTTTCGTTTTCATGATTGTTGTCTCCTTCTGTCTCTTACCGATTTTTGCCGCCGGGTTCCTGTTTTTCAGCACCGACGATCTCATCAATGATGAGTCCCGCAGAAGCCTCATCCCACAGGTTTATCGTAGGCTTGCCGTTCTTGCCGTGACCGACTATGTTAGCGCTTGTAACGTGTCCGCCACGGACCAGTTCAAGTTCCAGCTCGTTGAGAAGCTTATTGTCCATGTTGTTACCTCCATTGGTTTCTTCACTTGTGTATACGAATGATTCTCGAAAAAGGCTACATCTCTGCGAATATTGTACGATATTTCAGTTGTATTTACAAGAAAAACAGAGCCGAAAGCAAAATCCAATAATTGAACGATTAACTCGATGAACGATTTCTTTTTCAGAAATTTTTACAGAGCGCTGACGGAAGTGAACGGCGGGAGTGCACCATCAGGCAGGTGTCATTTTCCGTTTTCTTTTCTTTTTTTCCGTATATGAAAAGGAGCAGCGGGTTTTGTGCCGCTGCTCCTTTGCTATTCGGTTGTCGGATCAGAAAATGATATCGAAGAGCTTCTCGAGGTAATTGACGAGCGCTTCGGTGTCCTTAATCGCCTTCACCGTGGCGTTGATGACGCTGCGAGTGAACTTGCCCACGGTGGGCAGATACTGATCCAGCATTTCCAGAAGGATATCGACCCAGCTCTTCTCCGTGGGCTTTTCCGCCTCCTGCTGTGCTGCGACGTCTTCCTTTGCCTTCGCCACGATTTCCGCAACCTCTTCGGGACTTGCCGCCGCCTCGATTGCTTTAATTGCATCGGCGATGACCGCCTTTGCCGCGTCGGAAACGGGGTTTAGTTTGCCGAGCTCTGCAAGAGCTGCCGTCTGTGCCTCTTCGAGCGCGGAAACCTCGGGCACGGCCTTGACGACGGCGAAGGTGCCGCCCTGCCATGAAGCATTCGCACCGACTGCAGGGTCGCCCGTCCACGTCGCGGGGAGGTTCAGCGTGCAGGGCACGCAGTCACCGACACCTTCAAAGGCATTCTGATCTTCGCCGCCAATGGCAGCAGGCTGACCCAGAAATGTCACGAATTCGAGAGACTCGCAGTAAATGAAGGCGGAGCCGCCGATGTCGGTAACACCCGCGGGAATGACGATGCTTGTGAAAGCGGCGCAATACTGGAACGCACCGGCTCCGATATCTGTTACGCCCGAGGGAATGGTGACACTTTCAAGAGCGCCGCAGAAACTGAACGCATCGATGCCGATGGTGGTAACGCTCTCGGGAATGACAACGCTTTTCAGAGAGCTGCAAAAAGTGAACGCATCGTTGCCGATGGCGGTAACGCCCTCGGGAATGACAACGCTCTTGAGAGACTCGCAGCCACCGAACGCGTACTCGCCGAGCCCGGTCACGGGAGTGCCGTCGACGGTCGCAGGGATCACGATATCGGTCGGAGCGCCATCGCACTCCCCGGGGTTGAACTTCGTGATCACGCCGTCAGAGTTGCAGTCAAACCATTCATCGGAAGTGGGCTCAAGCTTGACCTCATGCTCCAACTCCGCCGTGTAGACGAGGGTGTGAGTGTGGGCGGGTTCCGCAAACGCTGCGACGGGTATCAGACTCAGCACCATCATGACCGCAAGCAGCATGGCAATCAATCGTTTCGTTTTCATTTTTAATCTCCTTGTATTATGGAGTAGTACTCAATTATATATCCTATCTTCACGGTCAGGTCGCGCAGGCTCTTGTCGTGCTGTGCCTGCGTGATCGCGCCGAGTTTGAGGAAGGTTTTCGGGGCTGCATGTACTTTTAATCAGTATAGCACAGCATTTTACGTATTCATATACCCATTTTCAAATAATCGAAATGTGCAATTGAAAGCAAAATCCAATAGTTGAACGATTGCTTTTTCTGGAATTTTGACAGAGCGTTACCGAAAGAAAACGGTGAGAGTGCGCCTGCACTGATTTTAGTGCAAAAAAAGACTGAAAAAGCCTTGATTTTTGCTGGATTTTTTGAAAAAAGCGAAAAAATACCGCAGCTGAGATCGTATCAACTGCGGTAAAACATTTGGTCATAGGGTGTATGACGGAAGTGAGTGCAACACTCTGAAACACATTGAAAAAACTACATTTTTACGTCATGGATGCTCGGGTTTCTCAATAAATTCAAGGAGAAACTGCCATCAATAGTTTTACCGTAGACTTCCATTATTGCAATATCGACCCGCAGGCGCGAAGCTCCGAGCAAAATAAAAAGGTGCAGCGGGATATGCAGACACTTAACGAAAGCGAGGACTTTCTCACGGATAAGCTCTCCGGCGAGGAGAAAAAACGATTCCTCCAATATGTCGATGCCTGGGCATCCGTCAACGGCGAGTCCACCCTCGACAGCTTCATCACCGGCTTCCGCCTCGGTGCTCAGTTTGCCTTCGATACCTTCGTTACATCGAAAGCACCATATGCGGACTACCTGAAAGACGAGCTATAAAACCACGATCCGGCTCTGCCACTACGGCAGGGCCGGATCTTCTAATGTGTCAATTGAAAAATCATAGTCTTACGCTGCATTATCAGTTGAAAAGTCGAAAATAATATATGCAGAATATATTGAAAAGTCATAAGCAGCGTGCTATAATGCGATTGAAAAATAGTATGGAGGTGCCATATGCTATATAGAAAGATCGAATCGTTAATTGAAGAACACTTGAAATCCGGCTCGCCGAAGATCCTTTTGGTAGACGGAGCGCGACAGGTCGGCAAAACATATATTATCCGGCACGTTGGAGATAAACTGTTTTC
>JAZRYQ010000250.1:0-2923 GCA_045600805.1 Candidatus Alloscillospira sp.
CGACCGTCCCGTCCGTTTCGGATTATAAAACTGCGGCGTTTACTCCGTGTATTGAATTTTCCGCGGTTTACGGAAAAACTTTACCCGAAGCTTTGAAGCTTTCCGAGCTGTTTAAAGACGATGCACATTATAAATCACTTGTTTATGCTTATAACGATGTATCACAAAAGCGAAAAGCGGGTTTAACGCCGGAGCGGGCAAAGAAGCTTTTCGGGGAGCGGATATCCCTCACTGCCTCAAGAGTTGACAGCTATAAATCATGCCGGTATTCGTATTTTCTCAAGTACGGTTTAAAAGCAAAGCCGAGAAAGCGCGCTGAGTTTGACGCGGCGACGATCGGAAGCTTTATGCATTATCTGCTTGAAAACGTCGTAAAGGAAATTGAGGCAAACGGCGGCTTTAAAACAGTTACGGACGAAGAATGTGATGCTGTAACGAGAAAATATGTGGACAAATACATTGCGGATGAGCTTGATTTTATGCAGGAAAAAACGGCCCGCTTTGTATATCTGTTCGGACTTCTCACGGAAGACGCGCGGATGATCGTCCGGAATATGGCTGATGAATTGCGTAATTCAAAATTCAAACCGTATGATTTTGAGCTTGAATTTTCAAACAGCGGAGAAATGCCGCCGTATGTAATCAAAAATGATTCACTTGAGCTTTCGGTACACGGCAAGGTTGACAGAGTTGACGGGTGGGTACATGATGACAAGCTGTATCTTCGCGTTGTAGACTATAAAACAGGTGTTAAAAGCTTTGATTTGTCCGATGTCTGGTACGGACTCGGCATGCAGATGCTGATTTATCTGTTTGCGCTCAAAGCAGGCGGAAAATACAGATATAATATGGAAATTGTCCCCGCAGGTGTTGTTTACGCGCCGGCTAAAGAAGTCATTGTATCGGGTACGCGACACATGAGCGATAAAGAGATATTGACCGAGCGAAAAAAGAAAATCAAATATTCGGGACTTATTTTAAATTCCGATGAAGTCATCGACGCGATGTGTGATGACTTAACGGCGCCGTATATTCCCGTGAAGCTTTTAAAGGATGGCTCGGTCGATGAGGACGGCCTTGCAAGCGCCGAACAGCTCGGCGCTCTGGGAAAGCATATTGACAATGTACTTTGTCAGATAAGCGCGGAGCTTGAAAACGGCGAAATTTCTGCGGATCCGTATTTTATAAGCGCCCGTGACACTGCCTGCACATATTGTGATTATTACAATGCATGTCTCTTCGGCTCAGACGGAAAAGAAAAACCGAAGCGCAGAACGGCACTGAAGGTGCCGGAGGTTTGGACGAGGATCGGAAAGGAGTGCGGCAGTGGGAAGCGTTAATCTTACGGAAAGTCAGCAGAATGCTGTCAATGCCGAGTCCGGCAGTCTTCTCGTTTCAGCCGCGGCAGGCTCCGGAAAAACTATGGTGCTTGTAAGCCGGATCATGCGCAAAATATGCGCCGATGCGTGTGATATCACCGATTTCCTCATCATTACATACACAAAAGCTGCGGCCAATGAGCTGAAAGCAAAAATGCTCAAAGCGATCAATGAAAAAATAGCGGAATATCCGGCTGACAGGCATTTAAGAAGACAGGCAATTCTGTGTATGAATGCGAATATCAGCACGATCCACAGCTTTTGCACACAGCTATTGCGGGAAAACGCCGCAAAACTCGGACTGTCTCCCGATTTTCGCGTTGCCGAGCAGGAGGAAACAGACATCATAAAAGCGGAAGTCCTTGATAAAGTGATCGAAGCAAAATATGAAAATATCTCTTCTGACAGCGAATTTCGTGCAATCTCGATGCTGATGTCTGAAATGCGCGGCGATTACAAGCTGACGGATGCCGTGCTGGAAGCGTATGAAAAGCTGCAAAGTCATATAGCACCGAAGCAGTGGATCTCCGAACAGACAAAGCAGCTTGCTTTTGAAAATGTCCGGGATGTTTCGGAAACCTCATGGGGAAGATATATTCTTGATAAGCTTGAAAAGCTTACAAAGCACTGGATAAGCAGGCTTTCCGGAATATGCGATGATATGGCGTACTCGGCTGACTTTCAAAAATATCTTGCCGATAATCTGAAAGCGACTATTACAAGTCTTTCCGACCTGCTTGATGCTTTGGATTCCGGATGGGATGCCGTGCGCGACAAGCTCGAGATAGATTTTCCGCGTGCCTCGAAAATATCAAATTTTCCTGAGGTCAAAAAGCTCCGTGAAAGGTGTAAAAAACAGTTCAAAAAAGAAGCAGAGATTTTTGAATGTACCTCCGATGAGCTTTTGGAGGATATGCGCAATTCTTCTGTGCAGATACGCGGTTTATACTCGCTCATTCAGGAATTTGACACACAGTATTCCCACGAAAAAGCAAAACGTGAGATCATAGATTTTTCCGATGAAGAGCATCTTGCGTTGAAACTTTTGTATGACAGCGAAAAACAAATGCCTACACAGACAGCGGCAGATGTTTCTTCGCGTTTCAAAGAAATCCTTGTTGACGAATATCAGGACGTCAATGATATTCAGGAGCTTATTTTCCGCTCCGTTTCTAAAAACGAAAACAATATTTTCATGGTCGGTGATGTAAAACAGTCGATTTACAAATTCAGAATGGCAGAGCCGCAGATATTCCTCGGTAAATACCGTGAATTTGAAGATTATTCGCCGGATATACAGTGCCCCTCAAAAATACTCCTGCAAAATAACTTCCGGTCAAGCAGTAAGATCATTGATGCTGTAAACTATGTTTTTGCAAATCTAATGAGTGAAGAACTCGGTGAGCTTGATTATACCGAAAGAGAATACTTAAAGCGGCTTTCCGAGGACGATACGGACTGTGAGCCTGTCGAATTTGATATTGTTGAATACGACAAGAATGAGTACGATGCGGTACGCGCGGAAAGCGAATTCGTCGCAAAGC
>JAZRYQ010000251.1:0-5239 GCA_045600805.1 Candidatus Alloscillospira sp.
ACTGTCCGTCTTCATAAAAAGCCTTATAACCGTCCTTTGCCTTTTTCCAGCCTGCTTTGTATTCAAGCGCGAAACTGCCGTTGTAAGCAAGTGTTTTGCCTTGTAAATCATAATCAAAGCTTTCGCTTACGCTGCGCGCAAGTTCAAGGGAGGTACCGAGAACATCACCGTTCAAGGTAATCATTTCCGAATACACGCCGCTCGGTGACGATGAAAGTAACGTAAACGCGTCATATATGAGCTCCGGTACAGAAATATCATCGACTTTTACAAAATCGTCAAGTCTGGCAGGAAGCGTGATCGTGATCTGCTCGTCATGAGATAACATCTTTGTTTCTGTTTCCGTATGTACCGATACATCGCCCGTGGCGGCGATATTTATGACTGCATCCGCGGCGACCTTTGTCTCAACAATGTATCCGTCGGGATCAAGTATAATTTTACCTGTGACTTCGACGGATTTAAGCTCGGAATTATCAAACCGTGAAGCAAAAAGCACCGTGTACGCCTCTGTCGGCTTTGTGAAAGCTATTTGATAACCACCGTCAGAAGATAAAAGCGTAACTTCTTCGAAATACTCTTCCCGGCACGGCATGATATCTGCGCTGATATATTCCAAAAACTGTTCTTTTGACATTTTGGTTTTGTAATCTCCGAACTCGGCGCTCACATACGCATATCCGTCGCTGAAATATATTTCGTCATTTGTGTCCCCCGCGTGCAGTATCATATACTGCGGGTTTTCGGATTTGAGCTCTTTTGCTTTCACTCTCAAATCCGAATGTTCGGAATATTCGTCATTTTGAACCGTTAATGTCATGGATGTGCGGATATCGCGGTCAAGAGATCCATAATTATCGGCAAGCGCATCCGCATCCCGCCAAAGCTTTCTTGCGTCAACAGGTGGTTCCGTATTTTCGATGATATCAGGTACATTCTCATTTGCATGTTTGTCCGGCAGGATTATCGTGCAGGAGCAAAGCAAAAATGCCATGATAAGAGCAAGTATAACAATCGCTTTTTTCATCAGATCACTCTTTCGGATTAGGAAAAGCGGATGGGCGATGTTCCCATCCGCTTAAAAATCGGTCAAATTTCGCCGGCTGCTTTTTTACGTGAATATTCGTAAAGCTCTTCGGCATATGCCTGCGTCATCATGGAGAAATCATTGTAGCTGAGAAGGCACGGCTTACCCGGCTGCATGTAGCGGTCAACAAAGCTTCTTGCCGCAGCACGCTGCTCTTCTTCGGTTGCGTCCTCGGGGACCTTGTCCGCAAGGACGGAAATGATGATCTGGTCGCCGTAATCTTCGTAGATCTTCTGCGTGTCGTTCATTGCCTGCGGTACCCAAAGGTCCCAGCCGGCTTTGATGTAATTCGGCACCTGCATGATATTCTGACCGCAGCTATGGATCTCGCAGGATTTGCCCTGTGCATGGAGATGATCTGTAAGTCTCTTCATGTAAGGAACAATCATTTCCTCGGCAAGAGCCGGTGAGAAGAAGGTGTTTTTCTGGCTGCCCCAGTCATCATGTACGCAGAAGCCGTCAACCTCCGGGAAATATTTGATGTAAAGGTCAAATATTCTGATATACAGATCGGTGAGTTTATCAAAGAAAGCCTTTACGGCGTCCTGCTGGTCTTCATCAAACACGGCCATGATCGCGTTGTCAAAGTCCATGAACGAAATAAGTCTTTCATACCAGCCGTTCAGGAACCAGAGAATATTGTAGTTTTCCGGTTTAAGATACACACCGTTGTTTGCTTTTGCAGCAGCTTCCCAATCCCATTTTTCAGGCTCAGGCCATACGACCTTATCCATGATATCGTTTGCATCGTCAACGAACGGCTTGCCTGGTCTTACCATGGAGCCGCCGACCTGCGGAACATATTCCCACTCGATGCCGAACATATCTTTTCCGCCGTACTGAGAAATATCAAGCTGACGTGCTTCGTAAACAAAGCCTCTTGCGATGTTGTCGGGGTTTACCATCGGGCAGAAGAAATTGCCCTGAGCAAATCCGGTCATCTGCCAGTAAGGCTCTTTTCTGAAAAGTGCTTTGTTCGCTTCTTTATTTGATACGGGATAAGTAAAATCGATTACTTCACCCTGCCCGAGGAAATTAGGACGTCTGGATGTGATTGCAAGTTCGCTTTTTTCAAATTTTGGTGCTGCCATGTAAATACCTCCCAATAATTATAGCGATTTGATTATACAATATAGGGCAAAGAAATTCAAACTTTTTAAAAGTGTCTGTCATAAATTCGTCAAAGTGCTGATTTCTTTTGTGCAAATATCACATATTCATCATACTGAGCGGAAACCGCGTCCGATTATCTCGCTGCTTGTCGTGATGATGATGAACGCTTCGGGGTCAAGCTCTTTGACTTTTCTCTGAAGTCTGAGCGCTTCGCTTCTCCGGCAGACAGTGTGAAGGATCGTTTTGTCCTCATGCGTATAGGCTCCCTCCGCTCTTGCGACCGTTGCGCCGTGGTGCATCGTGTTCAGGACATATTGCGTGATATCATCGGGCTTCGAGGTAACGATGACGAAATATTTGCAGCTATCCATGGATTCGATAACGCTGTCAACGACAAATGCTTTGGCAAACAGGCCGAGCAGTGAGAACATCCCCGTTTCGATCCCGAAAAAGAAAAAGGAGCTGAAAGCGATGATAAAATCAACACACAAAAGCGATTTTCCGACATTGAGCGACGTATATTTTTTGAGAATAAGCGCGACGATATCCGTGCCTCCGGACGACGCATTGCAGTGAAAAAGTATCGCCGAGCCGATGGCGACGAGGAGAATAGCATAGCAAAGCTCCAAAAATGGGTGATTTGTGAGCGGTTTTGCAAGTGGAATAAGCATTTCGAGTATTTTTGTCAGGGCAGAAAACAACAGCGTACAGTACACGGTTTTCGCGCCTGTTGCCTTTCCAAGGAAAACAAAGCCGAGAATCAAAAGGAAAATATTTAAAACCAGTATCCATGTAGCCGGTGAAACAGCGGTAAAGCTTCCGAGGATCGTACCAATGCCGCTGACACCCCCTGTGGAAAAGCGATTTGGTATTTTAAAAAAGTAAATTCCCGCGGCGACAAGGATCGTGCCAAATGTCATTCTGAAAAAATCTGCAATTTTATTTTTCATTTTTCCTCCTAAAATACAAGCTGGACGAGAAGCATATAGCAAACAGTCCCGCCGATAATTGAAATGAGTGTATTTCGCTTAAAAACATAGCTCACGACGACGACAAGGGATGCGATGATTTCCGGAAGAAATGCGTCTATTGAGGAAAACGCAACATTTTTCAGGCAATAAACGACAAGCATCCCCATAATGGCATACGGCAACACTTTTCCGAGATATGTTATCGTCTTCGGCGTTTCTCTTCCTTTGAATATGATAAACGGCAGAAATCTGATCAGGATCGTCACCGCCGAGATGATCGCTATCGCGATGATCGTTTTACTCTGTGACATACTTACTCTCCTTTGCAAGAAGAAGAACAACGGCGATCGCGGCCATGGCCGGTATCAGGAAATTGTCCGCGCCGAAAATCATAAGGCTGATTACCGAGAGCACAACGCCTGCTATCGCCGGAAAATGCTTTTTTGAATTCATCCACTGCTCTGTGAACACAGTAATAAACAGTGCCGTCAGGGCAAAATCGATGCCCTCTGTGTTGAATTTTACGGCAGAGCCGAGTACAGCACCGATAAGCGTACCTGCCATCCAGTAAAAATGGTCGATAATCGAAACGAGAAAATAATATTCTTTTCCGAGGTCACTGCTGCAAACGAGAGAATATGTTTCGTCCGTCAGCGCAAAGATCATATACGGCTTACATGCGCCCGTATTTTTGTATTTGTCTATCATGGAAATTCCATAAAAAAGATGACGGGCATTGACGGCAAGCGTCGTCAGTGCAACGGTGATAAGCGACGCACCGCCTGTAAAAAGCCCGATAGCGGCATACTGCATGGAGCCGGCGTAAATAAAAAGGCTCATCGCACAGGACCATAATACACCGTATTCGTTTGCGCACATGATGATGCCGAAGCCCATACCTAGGACAAGATACCCTGTCATAACAGGTATCGTGTCTTTCAATGCTTTTTTCAATAAAGGTTTGTTCATACGATCACTTCTGTTAGTTTTTTTCTTATTATAACACAGGAACGGAAAAAGAAAAGAGGGCGCCGCAAAATGAAAAATTTTGCAACGCGGAAATTTTCTGTGATTATATTACAGAATAGAACAAAAAATGATGTCACCACTTTGCAGCTAATGATGTTGTTCGCAAACGAACAATGATGCGATGTTTGCCCATGTGCCGTCAGGCACACATCATTAGGCGAAGCCGTCATCATACGCAAAGCGTACATCATTTGCACGGCAGGGCAAACATCATTGAAAAAGAGCATGAGTCTTTCGCAATGCTCTTTTTCTTGTGATTATACTACGAAATAGCACAAGTGGTATTTCGTGTGAAAATCGGGAGTGCAGGGCTGTTTCTGCAATATCCGCTTTTCTTCGTTTAGCGCAACCAAATAGCACAAATTCAAAAGCCGAAATCCAACCGATCTATTATTTCACAGCGATCAAGGAAGCAATTATACCTCTCCGACTTTCAGGGCATACTTGCGAGGATTTAGCGTCAAGCAATCTTTTTCGGAGACCGGAACGCCGTACAACAATTCGGTGATGGAATCGTTCTTCAAAACGATGAAAACCGAAAAGCTATATCGTACCGATTTTCGCTCAGAGCGTGAGTTGAGAGAAAGCATCAAGGAATACATCCATTATTACAACAACGAAAGGCCACATTCCATACTTCGTTATCGAACACCGGACAGATACGAAGCCGATTTTCTCAGTAAACAGCGGGATTTTACGGAATGAAAATGATACAATCATATTTTCAAACTTTTTGCGAATACTATTGACATTAGGTCGGTCAACCGATATAATATATAGTGTAATGTAGGAAGAAAGGCGACGACTATTATGAATCTTCAAACAATGCTTTCAGAAAAGCAGATGACGATGTATCGTTTGTCCAAAATCAGCGGTGTTGCCAAAACAACCGTGATTGATATCTGCTCGGGTAAAAGTGCGATAGGCGGATGCAATGCAGACACAGTGTTGAGGCTATCCAGAGCACTCGGATGTACTATGGAAGAACTTATGCGGATAGATAACGCAGATTACGATATAAATACCGGAAAACCGAAAG
>JAZRYQ010000252.1:0-14081 GCA_045600805.1 Candidatus Alloscillospira sp.
GGCGGAAAGCAGAACTTCCCATGAGAAGTCGGGATCCTGCGAAAGGAAGAAGGCATGCATCCCCTGCTGCCATGAGAAAGCGCCTTCAAAAATCAAGCGCATCATCTTTACCATGCGGCGTTTATACGCGGTTTCTCCGTCGGGAACAACAGTAAGTCCCCATACGACCCATGCAGCCCTTTTGCAGAGCTCAAGGTATTCCTCCGGTACATTCTTTAATTGTTTTTCTGCAAAACCGTCAAAATCTGCCTTGACCATTGCAAGACATTCATCATACGTCGGATAGGATTCACGCATTTTGGGCTCAACGGTAAATTCCTCGATGGAAAGCTCAATAATGCCGTTTTCATCGGGTTCTACTTCAAGGGACATTCCCTTCTTTATCATCTGACCGCACTGTGATACAAAATGCAGCATCGCATTTCCGAACTGTACCTTAAATGTACCGTTATACATATCCATTACGCTGCTGGCGCCGAACATATCCGGTCTCGGGGTGAAGCGAAGCGTTACACCGCCCTCAGCTTTGCAGCGCATCAGGTTATATTCACCAATGCAGAAGCTTGCAGAGCCTTTATCACTCAGAAAAGTAAGCTCATAAGGTGTCGTGTTGATCACGCCATTGCAGGGAATGCCGTTTTTAACAAGCTGAACGTGTACCTGACGAAAGATGCTTTCCGACATGAATGTTCCGGTCATCGCGTTTGCCCCGTAGCGGGACGTCGCTATATACAGCTCTGCTTTTGCATATTGGTTGCTGCCCGCATTCGCGCCGGCTAAGCTTATATACGAGCCGCGGCGAGAAAACGGCATTTTTAATGGGTCAACGAAGGTTTTTCCTACAATCATGTATTCCACTCCATTCAACAAATGGCGGATAATTTATCCGCCATTTTGTATTTACTCCACTGGCAGAATGCGCAGTGGAGTAAATACATAAGATTCATTAATTTTAAAAATTGCCTTTCAGCTTATGCAGCCCAGTACATATTAGCAAAGTCAATGTGACCCATACGCATCTGGTCGAAGCCTTTGAGGTTGGAGTTTACAGCCCAGCACTGAACGGTGTCAACGATTGAGAACCAAAGCATAGCGTCAGTCTGGATCGTATTGAGCTCAATGTAGAGCTTCTGATACTCTTCAAGAGTCATTCTTGTGTTGATGATGTCAACGATTTCAGCAAATCTCTCTTTTCCTTCGAACTCGGATCTTGTGTAAGCGCCGCCCATGTGTGTTCTGTACCAGGAAGCATAGCTCTGGCCGCATGTCATAGCCTGTGAACCTGTGAAGTCAACGAGCATATCGCCGCAAGCGCTGGAATCGAAAGCAACTGCAAGCCAAGAACCCATATCGTAGTTCTTGATCTCAACATTGATGCCGATTGCGTTAAGGTCTGTCTGGATGCATTCTGCGCATGTTACGTTTGTTGCAGAACCGTCTGTGGAGATGATAACGTTCTGACCGACAAGGCCAAGCTCTTCAGCAAGAGCCTTTGCTCCTTCGGGATCATAACCTGTGCCGTAAATGCCATAGCCGGCCATCTCTGCCGGGAAGTCATTATGCATTGCGGAAATAGCAGCAACAGAAACGGTGCCCTTGCCGCCGTAAACGATTTCGTTGATAGCTTCGCAGTCAATAGCCATAGCAACGCAGGTACGTTTTTCAGGTGTGTTGAGAACTTCGGACTTCTCTACGTTGAAGTAAAGTGTCTTTGCAAATGCGTTGGAAGCGGGGAGATAAAGAACATCATATGTGCCCTGCTCTGCAATGAAATCAGCATCCTGGAAAGGAACATCGCAAACGTCAACAGTCTCTGTGGTAAGAGCGTTTGTCTTCTGTGCAGATTCTGTGATGTAAGTGAAGTTGATGTACTTGCAGCCCGGGCAATCCTGCCAGTATTCACCGTCAGGTCTCTTTTCGAGGTTGATGTGGCTGTTTGTAACATAATCAACGAGTTTGTACGGGCCTGTGCCGATAGGATTGGTCATGATATCCACTTCATCGAAGCTCTCAGCATCGAGGATCTGGAGAGTTGTGATGGAGGATTCGTAAATAAGATCATACTGTGAGAATGTCATTTTTACGGTGTAATCATCAATTTTCTCCATTTTTTCGAGTTTCGGGAAGTAAGCGGGTTCGCCGTTTCTGTTCTGAGCCTTGTCGATAGAGAAGATAACGTCATCCGCGTTCATGGGGTTGCCGTTGGAGAACTTAACGCCTTCACGAATGTGAATCGTCCACTCTGTACCGTCTTCGTTGAAGTCAACGCCAGTTGCGAGGTACCATACGCGTTCGCCGTACATGTTCCAGTCCCAAAGAGGATCGTAGCAAAGCTTTGCAGCCTGCATACTGTTGCTGCCGAGGAGGAGCATCGGATAAAGGGTACCCTTATCTGCACTGTAAACGCAGTTAAGTGTGTCTCTTGCGTTTACGATTTCGCCGGTGGGCTCTTCGGTTTTCTCGGGAATTTTGATTTCGGTGTCTTCTGAAGGAGTCTTTTCTTCAGAAGGTGTTTTTTCTCCGGTAGGTGTCTCTTCTTTCTTGCCGGCTTCGCCGCAAGCAGCAAGAGCAAATACCATGAGAAGGGCAAGAATCAGTGCTAAAAGTTTTTTCATTGTAATCCTCCTAAACATTATTTTACTGATATTCTTCTGTCTTTGCCTGGTAAGCATTTTTGTGACCGGTACTCACCCCTTTCAAGAACATTTTAACACTTATCGTGTTAAGTCACTTTTTAGCGTCAGCAGCTTCCGTTATCCCTTAAGCTCATGGCATTTGCAGCACGCTACAAAATGATTCGGGGATACTTCCTCAAGAACCTGTGCCTGCGCGCACTCGGGAGATGCATGCGGACATCTTGCCATGAAACGGCATCCGGGAGGCGGATCGATCGGTGATGTGATCTCGCCCTGCATGATAATACGCTTTGTCTGAACGTGGATATCAGGCTCGGGAATTGCTGAAAGCAGTGCCTTTGTGTACGGGTGCATCGGGTTTGCAAACAGCTCGTTTGCCGGTGCTTTTTCGACCATAGTGCCGAGGTACATAACAAGGATATCATCGGAAATGTACTTAACAACAGAAAGGTCATGGGTAACAAACATATATGCCAGCTTCTGCTGCTCCTGAAGGTCCAGAAGCAGGTTAATGATCTGTGCCTGAATGGAAACGTCAAGCGCGGAAACAGGCTCGTCACAAACGATGAACTTAGGCTTTAATGCCAGGGCGCGCGCGATACCGATTCTCTGTCTGCGTCCGCCGTCGAGCTCATGAGGATAAGAGTTCTCAAATCTGGTTGCGAGACCGACAACATCCATAAGTCTGCGTGTCTCTTCGATGATCTCGGATTTGCTCATTTTGCCCTGGAGCTTGAGCGGCTCTGCAATAGACTCGCTGACGGAACGGCGCGGGTCAAGAGATGCATACGGATCCTGGAAGATAAACTGCATATCCTCGTGGAGCTGTTTCATTTTCTGCTTGTCGGGCTTTGTGATATCTTCATCTTTAAAGAATATCTGACCGCTTGTAGGCTCAAGAAGGTGAAGGATCGTTCTGCCGAGAGTACTCTTGCCGCAGCCGGACTCACCAACTACGCCGAGGGTTTTTCCCTCATCAAGTTTAAAGGAAACGCCGTCAACAGCATGAAGATATCTTGAACCTGTTTTAAAATATTTCTTAAGGTCTTTTACCTCTAATAATGACACGGCTTACTCCCCTTTCTTAGCATTAAAACATTTGACAAAATGACCGGGTGAAAGCTCTACTGCTTCCGGTTTTTCCTTGGCGCATCTGTCACACTTAACAGGACATCTCTCTTCAAACGGGCAGCCTTCCGGCAGATTTGCAGGGTCAGGCATAAGTCCGTTGATAGGTTTAAGTCTGCGTTCACTGGAGTTAAGTCTCGGAAGTGAGCCGAAAAGTCCGACCGTGTAAGGATGTGCTGTATGGTCAAAAATGTCTTCAACAGTGCCGTATTCAATAATCTCGCCTGCGTATACAACCGCAACGGAATTGCAGAATCCGGCAACAACGCCGAGGTCATGGGTAATCAGAACAACGGATGTTCCGAGATTATCCTTAAGCTCCTGAATCATTTCAAGAACCTGCGCCTGAATCGTAACGTCGAGAGCGGTTGTCGGCTCATCAGCAAGAAGAAGCTCGGGGTTGCAGGCAAGAGCCATAGCAATGACAACACGCTGCTTCATACCGCCGGAGAACTGATGCGGGAACTCATCATAACGGTCAGATGAAATACCGACCATTTCAAGCATCTCGCAGGCGCGCTTTGCCGCTTCTGCCTTTGAGCACTTGTTGTGGATACGAACGGTTTCGGCGATCTGGAAGCCTATCGTCTCAACAGGGTTGAGCGCAGTCATAGGATCCTGGAAGATCATAGCGATCTGGTTGCCGCGGATACCGCGCATTTCTTTTTCAGACAGCTTAAGCAGATCCTGACCTTTAAAGTAAATTTCGCCGCTGCAGAGCTTTGCGGGGGGTGTCTGGAGTATTCTGAGGATGGAGCGGGCAATAGTCGTCTTACCGGCACCGGTTTCACCGACAAGACCGATGGTCTCACCTTTTTTAACGGAAAGATTTACACCGTTTGCCGCGTGAATTATAGCCTCATCAGTATGATACTCAACTACCAGATCTTTAATTTCAAGTAAATTTTCGTTCATAGCAGATCTCCTTTAATTCTTCAGCTTCGGGTCAAGAGCGTCACGGAGACCGTCACCAAGCAGGTTAAAGCCAAGAACGGTAACCATAATGCAGATGCCCGGATAAAGAGCAAGACTTCCGTTGGTACGGAGGTAGTTACGTGCATCAGAAATCATTGCGCCCCACTCAGCGATTGGGGACTGTACGCCGAGGCCGATAAAGCTCAGGCCTGCACCGGACATAACGGCGCCGCCGATACTCATTGTGATGTTAACGATAAGCGGAGAAATAGCATTCGGAATGATATGTGTTAAGAGGATCTTGAAGTTGCTTGCGTTGCAGCATACAGCAGCCTCGATATACTCGTTATCACGGACGGTAAGGATCTGGGCACGCATCATACGTGCAAAACCAGGTACCATACTGATTCCGATAGCGATGATCGCGTTTCTGAGGCTCGGTCCGAGGATAGCAGCGAAAGTGATACACAGAAGCATCATAGGAATACTCTGATAAATATCCAGGAATCTCATCAGCAGGTTGTCAACCCAGCCGCCGTAATAACCGGCGATAGCGCCGATGAAAATACCGAGAACTGCGGAAATTGAAATTGCAAGAATACCCATTGACAACGACTGTCTTGCACCGTAGAGCATACGGCTTAAGTTATCACGGCCGAGACGGTCAGTACCGAGCAGATGCTCATGAGACGGGGGTGCAAGTGTATTTTTCTTGTCGGCGATTTCATATCCGTAAGGAGCCAGAACAGGAGCAAGAAGAGATACAAGAACAATGATTATCAGCACAACAAGAGATACCATTGCAACCTTGTTCTTTTTCAGCTGATGCCATGTCATGGCTAATCTTGATTTTTTCTTTGCCTTTTTAACTTTGTTTGCCATGATCAACCCTCCCCTGCAGATGCTGCTAATTCCGGTTTAGCTTTTTTATCCTTTTTGCCTTTTTTACCCTTTGAATACTGAGAACGGATTCTCGGGTCAATCAACGCATACAGGATATCAATAAGAAGAATGATTATGCTGAACAGAGCGGAAAGATAAAGAACACTTCCCTGAATTGCCGGATAGTCTCTGTTCGTAAGTGCTGTGATAGAATATGTACCAAGTCCGGGGATGGAGAAAATAGTCTCGGCAATAAGGGCGCCGCCCAATGCATGACCAAACAGTGAACCGACACTTGTTACAACAGGAATAAGGGAGTTCTTAAGAACGTGTCTGTAAAGAACAGTTCTCTCATTAACGCCCTTGGCGCGGGCTGTTGTGATGTAGTCCTGACGGATTACTTCAAGAGTGCTTGAACGGGTAAGTCTTGCGATACTTGCTGAATAGCCGAGTGCCAGAGAAATAACCGGCAGTACCCAGCCGACCCATGTCTGAATACCCTGAACAGGGAATATTCTGATTTTTACCGCAAACCACTGGACAAGCATAAGAGCGAACCAGAACGGAGGCATTGAGCTGCAGATAAGTGAGAACAGGATCGCGCAATAGTCCTTCCATGTGTTCTGATTTGTCGCCGCTATGATACCCATCGGGATACCGATGACAACGGCAAGCGCAACGCTTAAGATTGCAAGCAGTGAGGTATACGGAACGCGGATCAAAATATCATGGAAAACATCCGTTTTCGTGATAAATGATGTTCCGAAGTCTCCCTGAACTGAGCCGATGACAAATCGCACATACCTCACCATCATCGGATCGTCAAGCTGGAGATCCGCCCTGACTTTTGCGACTTCCTCGTCTGTTGCGTTTGTACCTGCTACGATACGAGCAGGATCACCCGGTGTTACTTCCATGAGGACGGTAACAATGAGGATGATAGCAAGCAGGATAGGAATCATCAAAAGCAGTCGTTTAATTATGTACTTGATCATATTTTTTTGCACCTACTCCTTCACTAAAAAATTACTTGTTTTATATTTCCCCCGAACAATTAATGTACAGGTTTATTTCTTCTCTCCAAAATACTTTCTGATATCCATCGTTCCGAGATCACGCGCATAAGCTCCCGTTGTAGTCAGATGCAGATCCGGCGACTTGCCCTCGCCAAGGCCGAAGAAGAATCCGGAATCATGCATAATGCGCGGGTTAAATACGATAGAGCCCTGGTTGCCGTTGCAGTTATCCTCCGTCCAGCTCATAAGATACGCATCCTCGCGCAGCTTGACGTATAAGCACGGCGAACTCCACATGAAGCCTCCGGCACCGTTATCCAGCATGATCGTCCATGAATATGACTCGGGACTGCTGTAAACGTGGATCGACTTCATAAAGCTGCTGTACGTCCAGGAATAAACTTTTCCGACAAGCTCCGTTGTAAACGTATGACGTCTGACCTCCGGTGCGACAATTCCGTCGGCAATGACTACGCCGAACTGTGCCCGATGCTGAACCTGCCATGCGCCGAGCTCACAGCCGAGCTTTGCATTAACATTGGTCACAAGGCCCGTGGAAAAATCTACCGCCGGCGAGAAATTCCGAACAGGATCACTTCCCGTCAGTATATGACTGAAAAAGATGATATCCGGGGCAGGCTCAAAGGCATTATAGGTCTCCTCCTGCCATTCCCCACCGGGAACGCGCCATTTGAGCTTGTCGATGCTGAGTATATCGTATTCATACTCTTCGCCGTCATCATACCGCAGCGTAAACTTCCGACCGACCATATAGTCAGTGATTTCCATTGTATTGGCTGATGACATGATGGAATTTCCGTCGAAAATCTTACTGTTCGTCCGAATGATCTCCGCGGTCTGTTCCGCTGTGAAGTCAATATGCGTGACTTTGGGTCGATACGCCGGACGAGTTCCGCGCGGCTGCTTGACTTCCGGTGAAGGGCCGAAAGCGCCGAGGTCGATCGTCGTTCCGTAATCGGTAAGTCCCTCCAGCGTTGCCGCGTGTCCGGTAACCTCACCCTCGCCGGAGTAAAGGCTGTAAACAAGCGTATCCTGAAGATCAAAGCCAAGGTGTACTCCGATGTGCCGCACCTTCATGAGGTCAATGACCTCTAATGTAAATGCGCCGGAAAACTCACACTCTACACGGGAATAAATATAGAATCTGTCATTGATCTTGAAGAAATCCGACGGCGCTGTCTTTGTAATGCCGCCGCGCGGATCATCAAGCTCTACAAACGATGACCAGATAACAGACGGGAAAAAGAGAAGATATTCCGAGCCGTCATCATCTTTCCAATGTGTGCCCGTATTTTCCACTCTGTTTGTCAGCGCGTGACGCTTCTCCGGTGGGTTTTCGCCGTCATCGACATAGCCATGCCAGAATTCACGCCAAACCTCACGCTTTGCACGTTCATAGCCGCCAAACCATGTTTCATATACGGTGACAAGCCGGGTCTTCCTATCTGCAACGACCGTATAACCGCGAAGTGTACCGGGAATCAGATGCGTAAAAAGAACGATGTTTTGCAATTCTTTCGCAGCATAAGGTACATCCGTCAGCACTGCATCATTTTCAACAAGAGACAGCGTATTTTTTCCGAAAGAATACGCAAGCTTCGGGCCGCCGTCAAGCACAAGCTTCACTGACTTTCCCTCAAGCGCATCGGAAACGCAGCCCGCGCTTGTGGGTGTCGGCGTCGGCGTCAGCTTTTTCAGGATTTCCGCCTCGGTGAGCGCCGTATATTCGTCATAAAAAGTTGCATTGTAAAAATTCATTTTGAATGGCCTTTCTGAAGCAGGATCGTCAGCAAAAAATCAGCTTACGGAAGGAACGGGTTCTGATCCGTCATCAGCTTCACATAGTCTTCATTGCTGTCCGCATCGAAAATCTTTCCGTATGCGCCGATCATCACGAATACAGGCGAGTCTTTCCCGTCACGCGTAATCGTTCCGAATCCGCGGCCCACATTATAATGATTGTGGAAGTTGTCAAGGAAACAGAGCGTATCGCTGCGGAAACCTACCGTTCCGCCGAGGACTTTTTCCATATTGCGCTCGGTCAGACTTACAAGGTACAGACCGTCTTTGATTTTGACATAATCTGTCGGCTCATCCGGTCCGGGAAGCTTAGCGACCATCTGATTCATGGCTTCATTCTGCTTCTTGGCTTCATCCGTCTTGATATCTTCACGGGGATATGTGATGCGATACCAATGACTTGCATAGTAGGCATGGACAGTAGCCATTTCGGGTGCGTATTGCCACTTGATAATATTACCCACCATGTCATCCGTGAAGCCATGACGGGGATACGGCTTGAATTCAACGCCTTCCTGTGCAATCGCTCCGAATACGAAATCAGTTGTTACAAGATAGGGCCAGCGCGGATTTACGCCCATTTTTGCAATAAGGTGCGTTACAAGCATCTGCTCCAGATCAATAACAAAAGTGAAATTCTCGCGGTTTTCCATTTCTTTTCCGGCAAGGCACCATGTTACAAAATAGGTAGTGTCATCACCCTTGCGGCATTCGTATTCATCCGTCTGCGGCTGTTTCGGCTCTTTATTGACATAGTTCCACTCCACTGTTTTGTTGTCAACGAAATTAAGAACAATGTCGTAGCCGTCATCCATCAAGAGTTCAAATCTCTTACCGGCAAGCTCAAAGCAGCGCGGCGGCACGTACTGAAAGGACCCTTCGAATTTGCTGATTTTTCTTAAATCCATATCAACCACCCTTTCTGCCGCTTCGGGTCAGCACCGATATCCGCTGAAAGGTGCACGTAAAGCGGCAAATCATTTATTGTAAACACAGCACACCACAGGGATGACTGCGTGTTTACTACATTTCTTCTGTATAGGAAAAGATTTTTCCATAGCAGCCTATTTTATTATATTGTATTTCACCGTCGGCAATTCCGAATACAGCGCCCGCGCCGAGCATATTCGTAAAGCTGCACAACGTCATGAACAGCCGCTTCTCTCCGTTAGCTTTTATGTATATGTATTGAAAATATGCAGAATCGCATATGCGATAAACGCCGCAGGGCACATTGGCTGTCCGGCGCGTATTATAAGAAAGCTCTGCGGTGTTTTCTTTTTCGTATTTTACACGGACGGTGCAGCCCTCGCCAACAGTCCAGTCCACGGTGTTCCCAACGAATTCGTCTGATAAAGTTTTCCGTGTCAATTCGTTTTTTTCGCTCACCATACCGCTGAAAACGGCATACCGCAGATCATCGTCGACTGCCGCCGTCATCAAAAACGCGAGTTTTCCGCTTATATCCAGCACAAGTAAAACACAAGTGCTTTCATCATGGTATGACACGCAGAACAAGCTGTCCGAGACCTTGGTGCAGTCATAGAAAAACGTTCCGTTTTTAAGCGTTTCGCCCGCTATGCTCAATTCTTTTGAGGGAAAATCAGCAAATATGACCGAAACATTGACAAGCTTTTCATTCTCCCCCATAAGGGAAAGAGCATATTGCCGACCACAGAGTTCAAAACAGTGTGGAGGTGCATAACTTGCCGTAGAGGATAAATTTCGCAGATCCATCTGTTCACCTCCTGCACCGTTTTGGAAAACCCGGTGCAATCATATAACAAAAGTATAACATTCTCAGAAAACGTAAACATCAAAGTCTCGTCACGATTCGACATTTTTTGTTATACAAATGTACAGTTCGTTAAATGAATGTTAACACATGTACAAAGCGTTGTCAATAGATATTTAGTGCACCTGTACAAATTGAGCATATTGCATAATTATGAAATATCTTGTTTATCAAACAGACGAAATAACAGTGGAAACTGCTTCTTCCTTGTGTATCTTTTGCGGCAGAGCAAGCTGCAAAACACGGCTTTCATCCATTGACGTAAGCCGGCAAATTATGTATAATCAGTACAGATAAAACTGCAACATTTGTTGCTTAACGGCGATTTGATTACAAGGAAGGAGTCTTTCAATATGGCATACGAGGCATTGTTCCGGCCGATTAAGGTTGGCAGCGTCACGCTGAAAAACCGCATCATCCATTGTGCAATGGGCAACACGTCGCTTTTGGGATTTGACTATGAGCTGAATGAATCCATCCGTGATTATTACATTGAGCGGGCAAAAGGCGGTGTCGGGTTGATCATTCCCGGCGTTATCGGCGTCAAAAGCGGAGACAGATATCTTTCCGATTACCGAGAACTGTTCATGACGTCGGTCAAGGATATCATCGACGAGATCCACAGTTACGGCACGAAGTATTTTATTCAGCTCGGCGCGGGCTTCGGCCGGGCCATGCATCTTTTCCCGGACATGGACAAAGATTTGCTGGCGATTGCTTCTGTTGCCCCCTCCGACGGTCTTCCCAACGTATGGTCTCCGGAGATCAAGCACCGTGCGCTCTCCCGCGAAGAGATCAAGGACATTATCCGCGCCTACGGTACGGCTGCCGCGATGTGCAAGGACGCCGGCATAGACGGTGTTGAGATCCATGCCGTTCACGAGGGTTATTTGCTGGATCAGTTTGCCGTGGCCGCAACCAATCAGCGCACAGACGAGTACGGCGGGAGTCTTGAAAACCGTCTGCGGTTTGCCTGCGAGGTGATTCGGGAGATCAAGCGCTGCTGCGGAGAGGATTTCCCGGTATCTGTCCGATACAGCGTCGCCAGCAAGATGCGCGGCTTCAATGCCGGTGCTCTGCCCGCAGAGAACTATCGGGAATTCGGACGTACCATGGAGGAAAGCCCCGCAGCGGCACAGCTTTTAGAGGCAGCCGGCGCAGATATGCTCAATGCGGACAACGGCTCCTATGATTCCTGGTGGTGGGCACATCCTCCGGTATATATGCCGCTCCACTGCAATTTCCCGGAAGTCAGCTACATCAAAAAATTTGTGAATATCCCCGTGTTCTGTGCAGGGCGCATGGAAGATCCGGAATTTGCAGATAAGGTCGTTTCATCCGGAGAAATCGACGGGATCGGCGTTGCCCGTCAGTTCCTTACCGATCCCCATTGGATCAACAAAGTCCGTGAAGGGCGCATGGAGGACATCAAGCCATGCATCGCGTGCCATAACGGCTGTTTCCCCCTCAGCACCGTCGGTCCCTTAAACGGGAGAGCAATGGCGCACTGCGCACTGAATCCCGCAACGCGCGAAGAAGCACACTGGCGCCTTACGTCTGCCGAAACACAGAAGCGAATTGCCGTTGTCGGCGGCGGTGTGGGCGGCATGGAGTGTGCACAGCTTCTCGCTAAGCGCGGTCACAACGTCACGCTGTTTGAAAAGATGGGCAAGCTTGGCGGTGCGTTCATTGCCGCCGCAGCACCGTCCTTTAAGGAAAAGGATAAAATGTTGATTTGCTGGTATATTCGTCAGCTTAAGAAGCAGCACGTTGAAATCCGCATGAATTGTGAGGCAGATGCGGAGCTTTTGGCAGACTACGACGAGATCGTCGTTGCCACGGGTGCTGCACCGCGAAAACTGAAGGTCGCAGGACTGGAGCAGGCAGGCGTTGTAGAAGCCATCGAGTATCTTCGCGGAACAAAAACAGTCGGAAAGAACGTGGTCATCATCGGCGGCGGTCTTACGGGTATCGAAATCGCGTATGATCTGGTACTCAAGGGTAAAAAGGCAACCGTGGTCGAAATGCTGGACAATATCCTGCAGATTCCCGGACTTTGCGCCGCGAACTCCAATATGCTTCGGGAAATTATCCGGTACTACAACATTGATGTTAGAACAAAGACGGCGCTTGCCTCCGTGGAAAGTGCCGACGGCAAGCTGAATGTTCAAGTAAATACGGCAAATGGCAGCGAGACCATCGAGGCGGACAGCGTCATTCTGTCTGTCGGTTACGTCCCGAACCGGACGCTTGCCGAGCAGCTTCTGTCCGACTCAAAGCTCAACGGAAAGGTACACGTGATCGGTGATGCCAAATCGGTCGGTAATCTCATGTCTGTGATATACGACGCTTACGAGCTTGCGTATCAGCTATGATCAGAAAAGGCAAAGGGGCTGCGACTATGCAATCCCTTTGCCTGTTTTTTGACAGAAAAGCATGATATCCCCCTGCTCTCTTCATCAAATACCGGATTGGTACAATTATCAGTGTGTACCGTGACTTTGAAGGCGAGCAGGAATCATCCCTTCTGATTTCGGAGATACAGTCAGAAAAGCGTTGAATGTGGAATTTGACGCATGGACAGGATAAATTATGTTAACAAAGCCTAAATATGGTTGGAGTGAGTACCAACTGGAGGGAACATCATTATACGGATTAAGCTATTTGGATGATATTGCATTTGATTGGGTCGATCAGGCAATTCATGGTCTTGAAACCATGCTGCCATTTTGCGTGAAAGGATATTTGGAACCCGGTCGTTTTTTATGTGTTGTCAGCTATTGGAATTGCCATATTATTTGCGAAAACGAAGACCTCGATCCGTTGAATAAAGAAGATATAATAAATGAAATATCTCACACCAGTATGATAGCTGCGATGCTGATTTTTGATATTTGTAATCGTCAAATAAACAAGACTGACTGTGAGTGTTTTATTAGAATAGACTACGGAACGCCGGAATGGGTGCTCAATCTCTGCGGTCGAGGTGCGCAATCCACGGAATACTCATTTTTTCCTCAGGTTGTGCTTAAAAGAGGTGCTGCCTCTCATGATTTCTTAAATCATTTTGAGACAGCACCTTTTATCCTTTTTATAATGCTTTATCGTGCGTCGTTATTGTGTTTTTTCCTTCCGGTTATCAGTATTAAGCATATTCCGCACAAACATAAGATACTTATTCCAAGCCACAGATCAATTTTGCTGTTGTCATCTGTCTTTGGATCTTCGCTTTCCGGGTCACCTATTTTGGGATCTTCTATTTCTGGATCTCCTGTTTCTGGATCTCCAACGTCTGGGTCCTCAATTAATGTATTGATAAATGACGCCGTTGAAATGATGTCTGATTTAATAACTCCGATATTGTCAGTTGACTGTACATCATAATCATCATTATTAACCTCAGTCACTTTATATTCTGTGCCCACAGGCAGACCAGTAATTATGAGCTTGTCTCCATGCTTCAGAAGGATAGTTTCTCCGCTCGCAATCGTTCCGCTTGCGCTACCGGAATAGCTATACCTACCATCGGCATTAAACTCAACTACAAAGGAAAATTCCTTCGTTGTATCCGGGAGAACGCCTGTTACAACTTTTGTTATAGCAAGGGAGCCATATTTTGCTGCATAACTGTTTGTGAAGTTTAGGTCTTTGCCTGTATTGCTGTCGCCACTGATCGTCGCTTTCAGCTCTCCGCCGTTATCTGCGACTGTCACTGTGATGTTATACACCTTACTGTCTATTGTTATCCCTGCTTCTGTCGTTGCTTCTTCCTTTATCGTATACGTATATGTTCCGGCTTTTGTATAGTTGATTTCCGAGAAGTTGATTTTTCCCTCTCCATCGTTCTTGACCGTTTCGTTTATGCCGTCTTCTTTGCCGGTCAGTGTG
>JAZRYQ010000253.1:0-12163 GCA_045600805.1 Candidatus Alloscillospira sp.
CGTGCCGTTATCATCACACCAATGTGTTCCGGTACCTTCAATACGGTTCGTCAATGAATGTCTTTCTTCTGGTATCGCGCCATCAGTTTTTACATATCCGTTATAATACTGACGCCATACCTCTCTCTTATCCGGTTCAAATCCGCAAAACCAAACTTCAAATACGGTTACAAGATTGGTGTTTTTGTCAATGATGAGGTTATAACCCTTGACGGTGTTCGGAATCATATGCGTCAGCAATATAATGTTTTTGAGTTTTCTGGCGGAATAAGGTGCTTTGATCGCATCGGCACCGTTTTCCGACAGGGTAAGCATTTCACTGCCGAAAGTGTAATCCAGAGCAGGACCGTTATCGAGGACAAGAGAAATCGACTTGCCGTCAAGTCCTGCTTCACGCCCTGCTTCCGCTTTCGGAACAGGTGTGAGCTTCTGCCGGATCTCCTCTTCTGTCAAAGCGGTATATCTGTCATAAAACGTGGCGTTAAAATAATCTGTGGGTTTCAAAACTATCCCTCCTAAAGTTGTGTTCGTCTCATTGTAAAAAGCTGTTTGAAAAGAGGAAGATTGCCAAAAAACCAAATTGTTTTATTATACAATCTTCCTCCGATTCAAACCGTATTATTTGATCGTTTCATATCCTGAACGGTCTCATTTTTATGCAGTTTTCTTTGGAACCTAAATATCGGTACGCCTTCTTATTTTGCTTTCAAAGATTTAATTCTCTGTTTCTCACGGAAGTAGTCAACGATCAAAGCAAGGATCAAAAGACCGCCCTGTGTAACAAACTGCCAGAAGTTACTCAGATGCACGACCTGCAAGCCGTTGTTGAAGCTGTTGACAAGAATGAGGGCAACGAAAATCGTACCCATGCCGCACTCACCGCCGCCGAGGAATGATACACCGCCCATGATAGCCGCTGTCATTGATTTCATTTCCTCACCGATAACGGCGTTGAAATTACCCATGCACATTCTTGCCGCGAGAATTGCGCCTGCAAGAGCCGCAACAGCGCCGCTGTTTGCAAACATTATTGTAGTGATCTTTTTGTAGTTAACACCGGAAAGTCTCGCTGCCGTTCTGTTGCCGCCGCAAAGAATAAGGCGTCTTCCGAATTTCGTGAAGTTCAGCATCAATGCGTACAGGACCATAAGTACGACCATGATCACGAAAGGCATCGGGAATACCCAGAGATGTCCGCTGCCCAGCTTCAGGAAACCGGGGTTTGCAACTGCGATTGCGTTACTGTCGGAAATGATCTGCGCCAATGCAGCGAAGATGGAGGACATGGCAATCGTGGAAATGAAGGGCATGAGATTCAAGACATTTACCCAGAAAGCATTGATAAGGCCCATCAAAATGCCGCAGACAATCGTCAGCAGAATTGCCCAGCCCCAGGGAAGTCCCGCCTGGAGCAGCATGGCACAGACGACACCGCCCATGGCGCCTTCAGCACCTGCCGCAAGGTCAATACTGCCGCTCATCATAAGGCAGGCAAGACCGATCGCGATCGTACCGGAAAGGCTACAGGCATTCATAATTCCGTTCAGGTTTTCAATAGCAACGAAATTAGAATTGAGTATGAAAAATACGAGCCAAACTACAATCGTAATGATTAAAAGGCCAAATGCTTTTGTACTTGTGATTTTTTTAATAAATGATGTTTTCTGCATGGTATATCCCCCTTACTCTAACATTGCAAGAGACAAAACCTTTTCTTCAGTAGCGTCTGCTCTTGCCAGAGAGCCTGTAATATGCCCGTTATGCATTACAATAATGTTATCAGAAACATTAATTACTTCTGTCAGCTCTGACGAAATGAAGATAACACCGTTTCCGTCTTTTGCCAAATTACAAAGGATCTGATATATTTCTGCTTTTGTACCGACATCAATTCCCTTTGTAGGTTCATCAAGAATCAAAAGCTTCGTGTTGAGTAATCCCGAGGTCCATCTGCCGAGAATTACCTTCTGCTGGTTGCCGCCTGATAATTCAATAACAAGTTTTTCAAATGTAGGTGTTTTGATTGAATACTTGTTAATGGCAGCTTCCGTCAGGTCTTCCTGCTTTTTCTGGTCAAGAACGATGCCTTTACGGAGCTTTTTGAACACAGGCAGACATACGTTGTCGGTAACAGAACGGAAACGGATAAGTCCCTGTTCTTTACGGTCCTCAGGACACAGCGCCAAGCCGTTTTCGATAGCGTCTTTAGGGGACTTGAAATGCACAGGCTTGCCGTCGAGAATTATCTCGCCTGATATGATCGGGTCCGCGCCGAAAATCGCTCTGACGACTTCTGTACGTCCGGCACCGACAAGTCCGGCAAAACCGAGGATCTCACCCCTGCGGAGCTTGAAGTTGATATCATGTACATAATCGGTCTCAAGATGCTTTACCTCAAGCAATACATCACCGATTTTGTCATTTCTGCTCAGATGTGAATATGTATCACCGATATCACGTCCGACCATGGCTTTGATCAATTCTGCTTCATTTGTATCCTTCGTTGCGAATTTAGTGACTACATTACCGTCTTTAAGGACAACGATCTCGTCTGTGATCTGGAATATCTCAGAAAGTCTGTGCGATACGTACAGGATCGTCTTTCCCTGCTTTTTCAGCTTATCGATCAGCTTGAAAAGGATCGTTATTTCCGAGTCGGTCAACGGCGCAGTCGGTTCGTCAAAAGCAATGACCTGAGAATTTCTGCGGTATGCTTTCATGATTTCTACCATCTGCTGGTAAGCAATCGAAAGACGGCCGACCTTCTCATACGGGTCGATGTTCAGTCCGAATTCTTCAATGACGCCTTTGATCGTGTTGTACATTTCTTTCTTTTTGATAATACCGAACTTGTTTGTCGGTAAATCGCCGCAGTAGACGTTTTCAATAACGCTCATGGACGGGATCAGCTGTCTTTCCTGATATATAATGCTGATACCGGCATTGATCGCCTCATGCGGAGCGTCAAATGACTGCGGTACACCGTCAAGAATGATTTCGCCGCTGTCGGGCTTGATATCACCGCTCAGGGTTTTAAGAAGTGTACTTTTACCGGCACCGTTTTCGCCAAGCAAGGCAAGGACTTTTCCGCCTTCGGCTCTGAACGAAACATTATTCAGTGCCTGTACTCCGGGGAACGCTTTTGATATGCCTTTAACCTCCAAAAAGTGAGAATCCGTCAAAGGCGAAGCGCCGTTTGCGCTGTTATTTACAGTAGCTTGTACCATAATGAAATCTCCTTTACTTTCTTACAGGCCAAAGGGTTTAAGATTTTTCAGCTTTACGTTTTTTCTCAGCCTTGCGGCGCATGGAACGTGAGCGGATGAGGTTTGCAACAGTATCAAATGTAAGAGCAAACAGCAAAAGGGCGCCGGAGCCGAATTTCTGCCACCAAGTCGGAATACCGAGAATGGTAAGTCCGTTCGAGAAGCCGCTGATGAGGAGCATTCCGATGAAAGCGCCGAACATGCCGCCCGTGCCACCGCCGAAGGAAACACCGCCCAAAATAGCGCCGGTCATACCGGTAAACATACCGTTTGCAATCGCGTCAAGGCCGCCGGATTTGAGCTTAAACGCCAACAGACATCCTGCCAAAGCGGCAAGAACACCGTTGTTAACAAACAGAATATATGCCATTCTCTTTGGATTCAGGCCTGCCAGACGAGCCGCCTGAGCATTGCCGCCTATCATATAGATGGTTTTTCCAAAGTAAGTTTTTTTCAAAATAAAGCCATAAACAACAATGGCGATCAAAGCTAAAATAAGTGTGTACGGAATCAGATTTGCAATCTTTCCGGTACCCAGAGTAATCATCGCTTTGTCATGGATCGGAATAGGCTCCGTGCCGCAGGTCAGATATGTAGCGCCCTTGATGACATAGGACATAGCCATGGTTACAATGAACGGCTGGAAGCCGCATTCGGTTATCAGAACAGCGTTGACCAAACCGACAACTGCTCCGACGATGAGGCAAAGCAGGATGGCGATCGGCCACGGGAAACCGTCCCTCAACAGCGCGGCGACCATCATAACGCAAAGGCAGCCGACTTGGCTCGAAGAAATATCAACATATCCTCGAACCATCAGGAGAACTGCACCGACAGTAAGAAATGCCGTGATAACGATTGCGTTAAGTATGTTTTTAATATTGATCACGCTGATATAGAGTCCTTCGGACAAAATGGCGTAAACCGCGAACTCAACGATCAGCAGAATGACCAATACAAATGTTTTTGATTTTAAAAAGTTTGAAACTTTACTTGTTCTCTGCATAGTATCCCTCCGTCGACTATCCGTAAATACTTTTAGTCAATTAGTCAATGCATAGTCAATAAGATAATGGGGAATATTTTGATTTGTATTTTTCATCGAAATATCCCCCATATAACTTAATCAGGTATAATCAGGTGACAATCTGTGTAGTATCAAAATGTCCTGTACATTCACTGATCAGCCAAGAATACTCTTGAGCGCATCAGCTTCAAATGACTTGTAGTTATCTCTGGTGATAGCTACCTGCGGGACATAAAAGATACCGTAATCTTCACCGAATTCATCGCCGGGAACGATAAGCTCCTGCCAAAGTGTGTCTTTCGTTGCTCTGCCGTCGATGAGAGCTACAACACCGGCGATCGCGGGCGCGCAAAGCTGAATGTTTGCAAAGTAAACAGCAGCCTTCCAGCATCCGTCATAACCTGCATCCCACTCTGCGAACGGAACAGCAGTACCGATGTCTGTTACAAGGCAGATATCCTGCATGTTAGCGCCTTCAATAGCACGTGTGCAGCCCTGACCCCAGTTATCTGTACCGCAGGTCACGAACCAGTACTTAACATCAGGCTGGGTTGTGATAACAGGAGTGATCATATCGTATGCACCGGCAGCGTCAACGCCCTTACCGGTCATATCGATTTCCTGAATGTCATTGCCCGGGAAGAGCTCTTTGAACTTGTCAACAGCGCCGTCGGAACGCAGTCTGAAGTCTTTATAAGAGGAGCTTGTAAGGGAAACGAGCTTGATTTCTTCGGGTTTTGCATCGGGCCAGAATTCTTTGTAGTGATCGGCAAGCCACTGGAGCTCGATAGCACCGCCTTCATAGCTGTTCTGGATGACGCCAGGGCATACCTGATGTCCGTCTTCATCAAGGAGCGTGGATACGAAGGAGATGTAGGGGATGCCGAGTTCTTCAACGATCTCAGCGCAGCGTACTTTAACTGCGTTCGGGCAGTCGATCAGGAAACCGTCGATCTTCTTGGCAGCCATGATCTCAAGGTTCTGAAGATATGCTTCGGAGTCATTGTTTGAGTTTGAGAAAACAAGCTCATAATTGAACTTCTCCTGGCAAGCTTCCAGAGCTGCGAGATATGCGTCATGCATGGTTGTTTCCATCGGCATTGCATAGCAGATCGTGTACTTCTCACGTGCATAGTGATCTACGTCGTCATCAACATAACCTGCCAATACAGCTTCTGCAGGATTTTCTTCTTTCGGGGTGTCAGCAGCGGGCTCTTTCTTATCGTCAGTAGCCGGAGCTTCTTCTTTCGGGGTCGTTTCTGATTTCGGTGTTTCTTCCTTCTTAGGCTCTTCCTTGCTGCCGCAAGCAAACAGCGCAAGGCACATAAGAAGCGCAAGGATCAATGCCAGTGCTTTTTTCATTAATATTAGCCTCCCAAAAATAAATATTTATTCATTCGGCAATTACGAAGCTCACTCATATTTTGTCTTATCTGCATAACCATACTTACGAAAGATGAGTACACTTAGTTAAATTACCAAATTCATTTTGATGATATCGCAACGCTTCTGAAATGTATATACTCAATTTGGAATCCATATGACATTTACGGAATAGCAATATTGCACAAATTTTCTCAGTATTGTTGCTGTATTGTATTATATACTGATAATTACAGCTCAATAGTATATTGCAAATTTTGTACGTGTATACTATCATGAAGATAACGTGAGAAAGTATCGTATATTAAGAAGGTGATATGTATGTTAGATAATATTACATTTCAGCAGATAGAGGCATTTCTGACAATCGCGAAATATAACAGCATATCCAAAGCATGCGATGCGTTATACATTTCTCAGCCGGCACTCAGCAAAATAATCAAACGCTTTGAGGACAACCTCGGTACGCCTCTCTTTGTCCGCTCGAATCAAGGCGTCGTTTTAACGGCGATCGGCAAATACCTTTATTTCAAAATAACTCCTTTATACAAGGAGCTTGACCAGACTTTCCAATCTGTTGAAACGTTTCTCGGTCCCGAGGATAAATCGCTGCATATCGTTCTTCCTACCATTTTTGATTACTGTGATGCTTTTGCACCGATCAAAGAAAAGATACGGCGTTTTAAATCCCTTTATCCGGATGTCCGTGTTACCGAAACAGTCCTCGACCTTGAACGTCTTCAGCACACAATTAACATCGGTTTTTCCGATATCGTTATCGCCCCTGACTATTCGCTGCCTGAAATAAACACAGATTTATATAAAACAAGCTGTGTTTCGGAGATTAAACAATATGTGACTATGTCGGCAAATTGTCCGCTTGCCAAGCAGAAGCATTTTGATTATTCCGCACTGAATTCTGAGAATTTTCTCTGCGTTCCTTACGGCAGCGGCTCATACAGCAAAGAGCTTTTGTTCAATCTATGTCATCAAAACGGTTTTTCACCCGCAAGAATCGAGTATCCGCCGAATTATCATACGCTCCTGCACAGTATTTCCAATGGGATCTCCATGAGTATTACATGGCGATTTTCCGGTGATTCAGTAAGTGATAAGTTCGTATATTTCCCTCTGGAATCTGTAACCCCGCCTCTTCATGCCGTAATTGCGTGGCGTCCTGACAGGATCACACGTGCAGCAAATGAGTTTTTATCATTATAACGTTAACTAATTTTTTGTAAATTTATCCATATTATGGAATTTTAAGATCGATTGCTGATTTTTGTGAAAATTGCACTATTCTGCAAAGCGTAAAAACATACAAAACCTGATTTATTGATTGATTTTTTGCTCGAACAGTAAATTTTCCGGCTATCGGTCATGTGTAGATATCATGAGATTTTCATAAAACACACGGTTGAAAAACTGTTTTTTTCGCATTTTTTTGCATTTTTTCAATGCAAAAAGAAAACTGAAAGAATAATTTTATAATATTTATTTATATGGAGGAATAATTATGGATTTAATGGAAAAATACGGCACACTGGCTGCGAAAAAATCAATCAGACAGTATTGCCCCCCAAAATGCTTTGAGCTTTCCGGGAAAAACTTTACATTCGTCATTGATACAGGCGAATACACGGGTGATTACACACTGAACATCACAAGCGGAACAGAATTAGAGTGGACCTACCGCGGAAGCGCGCCGAAAAAAGAGACATACGAATGCCGCAAAGCAGATGATTTTACATATTTGCTTACCTACTGCATTGAAGGCGCTGAGCCTCGCCTGAATCACACATGGGTCATTGACCTTGAGCAGGAGCTGGTCACTTTCTTATACTGCATTACTGGTGAAAATGCGTACTGGCCGTACATGATCGACAGTCATTTCGGTTTCGGTTACATCAAAATGGATGACCACGAGCATACGGATATCCGCCGTCACAACTTTACAAACGATGTCACGGGAACATGCGTAAGATGGACATACGGTCATAACATGGCTACGGTGCATGTATATCATCATCCGAACTGGTACCGCATCGGCTATCCGAGAAATCAGACCGATACGAAAGAGATCCCCGACTCTACAAAGAGGATCCGTGAGCTGATGAAGCAGATGCCGAGCAACGATGAGCCTGCATATTATGTAAAAATCAAAGAAGGTATTTATCTTGTCAGCGTAACAGAGCAGAATCTTGAAAAAATACTCGGCGAAAAATTCGGCTTCCGTAGCGACACGCTCTGCTTCCTTGACAACTGGAACAATCTGTACAGTGTCGGACGTGCTTTCGGTAAAATCACGAATGACGGCGTTGACAGCGACCTGTTTATGATGATCGGCAAATACGGCTCCCCCGTTGATGTTGATGAAAGTTTTTTTTCAGTCCCGATCCCGTACCTGCTGTAAAGAATCCTGAGAAAAACTCAGTTCCTTCTACAAATTAAAAACATCTATACTGTCTGTTCAATATGCTGAGAATTCATTTTGAATCTTCAGCATTTGACAATATTTCAGAATACACAGCAAAGGAGCTATCAGTATGTCTTGTTTAAACGGTACGGTGTTGCTTATCAATACAAAGGATTATCCATTTAACAATTCAAAAACGACCGTCGCTCTCCCCTCGCCTCTTACAAGCGTCGAATATATCGTTACCACTTGCGTGGTGTTTTCCTCCGGAGAAGTCGGAGAAATCACGGTTTCGGACAAGACAAGAAACGGATTCAAAATTGCTTACAGCGGCTCTGCATCCAAAGCGGAGATTTTTTGGTCAATCGAGGTATCGGCATGAAGATCGAATATAAGAATAAAGGTAAATATATTGAATGGACGCTTGACGGCGATGAGCTTTTATTGGACAATACCCTTCTTCTAAGCTTATCCTCTTTCAGAGGCGGCAGCGATGTCACGCTGGATGTTTTTGCCGACGAAAACGGATGCCCAACTCTTTCTTTTACGGACTGGTATCTTGCGCAGATAATCATTCCCGCTCAAACTTATACGATCCGGGAGACCGGCGAAGCGGATGCTATGGGCTTCAGGCAAATAGAGAAACTGGCGGATGCATTAGACACAGATACCGTAACACTCATTCTGTGGGCAAAGGAGGAATGAAAATGGCAGGATTTGATGAAGCAAGATTTGCTTTGGAAGCAGCGACCAACGGAAAAAACACCATTCTTCTTGATGACACGGGGATGCCCTCCGTCATGGTGAGAATTCCTGCATTCAGATGGTGCGACGTTATGGAGGGCGGCAGCGAGGACATTTGTTCTGCCTTTATTGTTGACGGAAAAAGCTACAGCAGCATATACATCAGCAAATACCTGAACATAATCGAAAATGACAGAGCGTACTCATTGCCCGGAAAGGACCCTGCTGCGACGGTCACAATTGACGAAGCAAGAAGCGCATGCGCGAAAAAGGGCAAGGGCTGGCATCTGATGACGAATGCAGAATGGTGTGCTGTCAGCCATTGGGCAGACAAAAACGGCACATCTCCCTTCGGAAATCTTCGTTCCGGCAGCAACGCATTTGCACCGCATCAGGTCGGCGTCAAAGCCTACGGTGAGCCGTCAAAGGCGTCCGCTCGGTTTGCCAATACGTTATCTGTTCCGGAAGGAGATTATCCCGGTAACGCACCTGTCGGCAGAACGCTCTCGGGACTGTCTCCTGTCAGTTGGTCTCACGACGGAACGGACTCCGGCATCTTTGATTTGGTCGGCAACATCTGGGACTGGGTCGCCGGTTTTCGTGTCAAAGACGGCGAGATCCAGATCATTCCCGACAATGACAGTGCTTTGAATCTTGATGAAAGTGAGAGAAGTCCTTATTGGAAAGCCATCCTGCCGGACGGTAGGCTGGTACCTCCGGGTACTTCGGGTACTTTGAAATACGACGGCACCGAAAAAGGCCTGGAGGACGAATCCATTTGTCTTTCACCGGGCGGTGTACGCATAAATACAGAGGTTGCGTATTCACAATACTCCGGTACAAAAGCAAATCCTGAGTTTGGCTTCGGGGTTTCGCGCTTTGATAAGGTTTTTGCAGCAGACGGTGTTCCGATCCCGGATATTCTGAAAAATCTCGGTATGTATCCTTGCGCGAAAAAGTACAGAGGCGCCATGGTATTCATGCGCAGCTACGGTGAGCGCATCCCCGCTCGCGGCGGTTCATGGTATGACAGTGTTACGGGTGAAACATGGAGCCTGTATCTGCGGGATAACAGACAGTATTGCTACCCCGATATCGGTTTCAGAGCATCTTATATTCCGCTTTGATTTCCGACCGCATAATACGTATGACATAAGGCAGTGCTTCGGCACTGCCTTACTATTTTAAAGTTCTATCCTCTTGACAGTTATCGTATGAAGTACTAAACTGCGTGAGGTGATTTCTATGTCGAATGATTTATTGCACGGGAAAATCAAAAAAGAGATATTCATTCTTGCTATGCCCCTCTTTTTGGGATGCCTTCTTCAGCAACTATATAATACCGTTGACTCCCTTATCGTCGGGCGGTTTTTAGGCACGGGGGCATTTGCTTCGACCGGTGTATCCGGTACTGTGATGAATCTGTTTATTTTCGTATTAAACGGATTCTGCGTGGGTTCTTCGATCCTTTTCGGGCAGAAATTCGGCGCCGGAAAAACAAAAGAATTCCGCCAGAGTGTTTTTACCGCCCTTTCCGCCGGAATCGTGCTGACGATCCTGTTCAGCATACTGTCTATTGCTCTTCTCAGGCCGATCCTGCATCTGATTCAGACACCGGATGAGCTTATTGCATACTGCGTATCCTACCTGCGTATTATTTTGTTGGGATTGATTCTGACATATTTGTATAATCTGTTTTCCGCTGTTCTGCGCTCAATCGGAAACACAAAAGCGGCGCTTGTTTTTCTGATCATCGCCGCCATTTTAAACATCATTCTGGATTTGTTGTTCATTGTCGTCTTTCAAATGGGCGTTGCAGGTGCTGCGGTCGCAACTGTTATATCGCAGGGCATATCTGCCGTTTTGTGCATTATCTTCATTAAGCATAAATATTCGGAATTTCTGTTTACAAAAGAAGATATCGGCATCTATCCCGTTCTGCTTTCGCAGGCATTAAAGCTCGGACTTGTTTCGGCGCTGCATCAGTCAAGCCTCTATCTCGGAAAAATGCTCGTTCAGGGAGCTGTAAACAGTCTCGGTACGTCCTGCATCGCGGCATTCACGGCGACCTCACGAATTGAGGGACTGCTCGGCTCACTTGCCGACAGCTTTTCACAGTCGATTTCCATACATATTTCGCAGAATTTCGGCGCTCATAACACAGAGCGCGTTTACAAAGCGCTGCGTAAAGGCATGAGTCTTCTTCATCTGCTGTATATAATTCTGATACCGGCGACGTTTGTATTCGCAAAGCCGCTGATAGATCTCTTCTTAAACGGGGCCGACACTTTCGCGCTTTCCGAAGGCGTGAAGTATTTAAGGCTCGTTGCACCGTTCTACATTCTCTGCTTCAGCGGTTATTCTTATGTCGGTTATTTCAGAGGTACCGGCAGGATCATCGTTCCGTTGTTTACAACAACGCTTCAGCTTACCTGCCGTGTCGTGTTTTCCTATCTGCTTGTAGGTAAGCTTGGCCTTTCCGCCGTCGCGTATGCAACCGGTATCGGCTGGACGGCGCTTTTTATAACCTATTCAACGATGTATTTGAAATTCAAACGGAAAGACATGGCAGCGGTGAATATATAAAAAGCGCCGGTCAAAATCCGGTGAACGGTAGAAATTTATCGGTTTTGATACGCCTTATATATCATAAAAACATCGGAAATACGGCTGAATTTCCGATGTTTTGATATGCGGTAAATCCCTGTTGAATATTGATTTGACCAGTGCTCCAATTTAAAACAGTTTTTTTAAAGAATCGACTGCACCGGAGATTTTATCACCGGTCAGCTTGGCTTTTACGCCCTCAACCACTTTTTTGACCATATCATCCGGAATGTCAATTCCGAGCAGACTTTCGATGGCTTTTTCAGGATCGGTTTTAAACTGCTTCTGCAATGCGTCGTCATTTTTAATTTTGTCGGTAATTTCGGTTATTTTTCCTTTGATATCAAACAAAAATGATCACTCCTTGACGATTTCCGCTTCGGGCGCATTTGATTTGATGGATTCGATTCCCTTGAGGCAGTTGGCTTTTGTTGTATAGCCCTCACCGGTTGCGATGATCTGACCGTTTGTTGCTTTCAGGCGGAAACGATACTCGCCGGCCTTATCAACATATACTTCGAATTTCGGATGCTTTGCTTTTTCAAAGCCTTCGATCGTCTGATCTTCGACTGCGGCGATGCCGGCGTTTTTCTTGACGCTTGCTATGCCGTCTTTGCAGGCTGCTTCCGTTGTATAGACTTCTGATGTAGCGATCACTTCACCGTTTTTTGCTTTAAGGTCAAATTTTAAACCTGTATTTGTAGCGCGGATAACGAATTT
>JAZRYQ010000254.1:0-2800 GCA_045600805.1 Candidatus Alloscillospira sp.
CCGTAACGATGGTGATTGTTTCGTCACCTTCAGTCTTAGTTTTTACTACATATTCATAGCTGAGTTCACGTCCGGCCTCATAGCCGTCCTGAATCAGCAGATACACGTCATCGGACATAACCTCCTGCCAGTAAGCAAGAAGCACCTGATAAACGTCGTATTTATCGATCAGTTCAACACCTTCAAACTGAATAAGAATCTGCTCTGCCAAACGAACGATCAAGTCCTTTGCGTTGACGTATGCGTTAATGTTGCGTAACTCCTGATCGACAGCGCTGCGCCATGCCACGAAAGCGTTGTCAATTTTGTGCGCGTAGGAGGAAAATTCCTCGTCCTCGTGAATGAGAGGGCGCACTTCGTCCTTGGAAACATTGAGCTGATAGAAACCGTCACGCAGAACGGAAAACAGCTTGTTCTTCAGTGTGCCGAAAACAGACCAGTAGTGTTCCATGCTATCCACATCATAAGCGGGAATGCCACCTTTCAGATGGGCCTCGATGCTTTGCAGGTCTTCGCTGATACCGGAATCGATATAACGGGAAATATTCAGATTGTAATCGTTTTTGCCGGTGATTTCACTCATCGGTACAAAACGCGCATAATGAGGATCGTCAGTGATCTGCTCATTAAAGGTGGTTACGATTTTATAAATGTCACGCTCGCGCAGACGGTTCTTGTTGCCGTCCTTTACGAAATCGTGGCTTGCGTCAATCATAAAGATGCCGGTGCGCTCATCCGCATCTTCTTTGTCAATGATAATAATGCATGCAGGGATACCGGTACCATAGAACAGGTTTGCAGGCAGACCAATGATACCCTTGATGTAACCGGTTTTGATCAGGGCTTTTCTAATTTCGCCCTCTGCGTTGCCACGGAACAACACGCCGTGGGGCAGAATAACTGCGGCTTTACCGGTACGCTTCAAGGATTTCAGGATATGCATCAGCCATGCATAGTCTCCGTTCTTTTCGGGCGGTCTTTCACCATATCCATCGAATCTACCGTATTCCTTAACACCATCGGTCCAGTTCTTAATGGAGAAAGGCGGGTTGGCTACGATATAGTCAAATCGGCGCAGCACAGTCTCATCTGATCCGTTTTCGAAATACTGCGGATCGGAGAAGGTGTTGCCTGCTTTGATGGTGGCAACCTTATTGTGGAGTACTGCGTTCATAATAGCCAAACCGGCGGTAGTTGTATCCTTTTCCTGACCATAGCCGGACAAGTCGATGGGTGCCTCGTTCAATGCGCGAATCAACAAGGAGCCCGAACCGCATGCAGGGTCATAAATGGTAGCCGAAGGTCTGTCTTCTTTGGAAATACCGATCACTTTTGCGAGGATACGGGAGACCTCGGCAGGAGTATAAAACTGACCTTTACTCTTACCGCTTTCTGTCGCGAATTTACGCATCAAATATTCGTATGCGTCGCCAATAAGATCGTCGTCTTCAGCACGGTTTTTAGAAAAGTCCAATTCGGGACGACGGAAGATCTCGATCAGCTTGCTGAGCTTTTTAACCATCTCATCGCCTTTTCCAAGCTTGTCGGGATCGTTAAAAGAAACCTTGTCAATGACACCACGCAGGTTATTGGCTGCTGCCAACTTTGCGATAACCTTATTGATACCTTCACCGATGTTCTTCTTACCAATCAGCTGGACCATATCGTCAAAACTACCGCCTTTCGGCACTTCGACATCGGCATAGTCTTCACCCGTAAACTTGTCCGAAACATATTTCACGAACAAAAGGGTGAGAATGTAGTCTTTATATTGCGAGGCATCCATACCGCCTCTTAACGCATCACAGCTCGCCCACAGGGAACTGTATAATTCACTTTTCTTTACTGCCATTTTCTTTTCCTCTTTCCGTTATTTCTTCCAGCTTGTAGTTTCGGAATTCCAGTTGATGAGTAGTTCATCTTCCTTTACAACCGTATTCCAAACCGGCAGCAGGAAGGTTTTGATGCCTTCCATTACATCTGCAAAGGCCATGTCTGGATTTCCAAGCGTCTTGAGGAAGTAGCGCCACTTTACCTGCATATCCTCATCCTCAACAAGGGCGAGGACGCGGTCGAAGCTATCCTTTTCATATGCTGTGCCGCGGTTTTGCAAGGTCTCCTGGATTGCGGTCTGCAACTTCATGCCTTCAAAATCAAAGGATCGGGATAGATAATAAATGTCGTAAAAGTCCTTCATGCGACCGGTCAGCTCAAAGCGCTGCAGGATAGCATCAAACTTTTCGGCAATGGTGCTTTCCAGGGAATAGGTCAATATTTCGGGCTTATCGTAACCCTCAAGCTGTGTCTGAATATTTCGGCGCTCGGCGCTCGGTACGATCACGTC
This sequence comes from Candidatus Alloscillospira sp., assembly GCA_045600805.1. Lineage (GTDB taxonomy): Bacteria > Bacillota > Clostridia > Oscillospirales > Oscillospiraceae > Alloscillospira. The sequence continues at coordinate 2,345 of JAZRYQ010000254.1, forward strand.
GCCAACGCCAATATCAACATTAAAGGGCACGCGAACATTCTTTATGTATCCGGTGATCTGCGTGCTGACACCATGGTATTTGCGCTGCACTGCAATCGGTTCGGTTTTGCCTGCCTTGAATGTCACAAAGTCATTGCCGGTATCCACTGCCAGGATTTCAGCTATGATTTCATCCATGCGGGCGAGATCGTTGTTGAGACCGCGCATCAGGAAATCTACGTCCACCGTTGCTCGGCTCTCAAAGTTGGTCAGCGTGTAAATAAACAAACCGCCCTTAAGCACGAAATTTTCTGCGTACTTAGAGCCTGCCAACCGGCGCAGAAATTCCTCCTGGAAAAATAGCTGCAGGCACTGCTGATAGCTGATGCCGGATGATTTTGCTTTGTTTTTCAGTTTTGCCAGAACGGATGCCGCCATATCTGCCATCACAGCCACACTCCTATCAAATCTTTTGCC
>JAZRYQ010000255.1:0-7406 GCA_045600805.1 Candidatus Alloscillospira sp.
CATCGGGCTTCGCCCTCTTTGGTCGGCGCGAGGGCAAGCGAAGCTTGCCTCAGGGTGTTTTTGCGACGGCAAAGCCGCCGCAAAAACAGATCCGATTTTATTTCCCTGCTTCGCGAGCAACTCTGTGAGACTTTGCCGACGATTTTACGGGGGCATCATTCGATGCCCCCATAATTATTTTTCAAATCAATAAATCAACTATACAGCCGATGACGACGCCTGAGCCGTATAAAACCGCAAGAGTGATAAGATTGTCCCGCAGGTTTTTATTCATACGGAAAAGCACAAGCAGACCGAGCCCTGAGCCGGTAAGCAAGCCGGAAATCATCGCCCCGAGGCTCATGCCGCCCTGAATATAAAGCTCTGTGATCGCAACAGAAGCCGCACAGTTGGGTATCAGCCCGATGATGCCGGCAAGAAATTCACCGATAATCGGCTTGTTCATGATAAAATCGGAAAGACGTTCTGTGCCGATGAGCTCAATGACAAAGCCGAGCACGATATTGATAACAAGAATGAAAACGACAATTTCCAGTGTATGGTGCAGCGCCGAATGAAATATGCCGTGCTCACATCCGCAGTTGTCATCTTCACAGAGGTCGTGGATCTGCCTTTCATTTTTCCTGCCGAAAATCAAATCGACAAGTACACCGATCAAGACACCGGACAGCAGCTTTACAAGCAGTATTTTTATAATCAGACTGACTTCAACGCGCTCTGATATGAGAATCGGCAGCATTTCGTCCGAGGTCGAAAGAAAAACAGCGAGAATCGTTCCGCGCGTGATAAGACCGCCAGCGTATAGATTGGACATGGCGGCGGAAAAACCGCATTGCGGAACAAGACCGAGCGCTCCGCCGAGAACGGGTCCGAAATGTCCTGCCCTGTTCACAAGCGAAACGGCTTTGTCAGACATTTTATGTTCGATATACTCCATGGCAAGATACGTCAGAAAAAGAAACGGAAGAAGCTTCAGCGTGTCAAGCAGAGCGTCAAGCAAAACATCAAGAATCATAAAAAGACCTCACAGGATGATAAATACTATACCCCGTAGGGTATGTAACTGCTGATTCAGTATACATATTACCCTATGTTTTGTCAAGAATTTTTTGAATATTATAAACGGATGCATAAAAACAGGACGAAAAATGCTTTCATCCTGTTTTTTGTTACAGCATTCTTGTGAAATGCTCTATGGCTTTAGCAAAATCCGCGACGGTTTTTTCAGGATCGCCTGTTTTTGCACCTTCTCGGACAGAGTGAGAAAGATGCCCTTCCAAAACGACCTGCCCGACCTTTTGAAGTGCGCTTTTCGCGGCGTTTATCTGAATAAGAATGTCTTCACACGGAACGTCCTCGTCAATCATTTTGTCAATTGCGTTCACCTGACCGAGAATTTTTTTCAGGCGTTTATGCAGATTTTCGGAATCCATACACTGAACCATAATCGTACCCTCCGATATGCAAAATCATGATGTTGATATTATACAGCATTTTTTCGTATTCGTACAGCAGAATTTGAAATTTACGGAAGTATGTGGTATGATATTGCCAAAATGGGGTGATATTTTGCATATTCCGTCATGTGAGACATTGAAAATTGATATACTCACGTTTAAAAACGCGCTTGAACAGCACGATGAGCGCTGCACATACGACCGCGGCAAGTGGCTTTATGTGCCGGATTTTTACTCGGAGTATCGTTATATTCTCGGGACAGTCGGTACACATCCACTTATCACGATCGGCATAAATCCATCAACCGCCGCGCCGGACGATCTTGACAACACGCTCAAATCCGTTGAGCGCATTGCACACGCAAACGGGTTTGACTCATTCATCATGTTCAACGTCTACGCGCAGCGCGCGACAAATCCCGATGACATGGACAGAGTGTTCAACAGCGCGCTTCATGCGGAGAATATGGAGGCTTTCCGATATGTGCTTGAAAGAAGCGGAGAGAAACCGTCAATCTGGGCAGCGTGGGGCGCTATTATCGAAAAACGCGATTATCTCAAATCGTGTGTGCACGATATGGTGCAGCTCGGAAATGAATTCGGCGCAAGCTGGTATATGGCGGGAAAGCCTTCAATAAAAGGACATCCGCATCATCCGCTGTATCTGAAAAAGGACACGATAATCGAGCCGTTCGATATTGTGAATTACCTGAAATAAAAGCGCCGGTAGGCGGCACAATATAGGATTTCGCAGTGTGACATGCGGTGTCCCATTGTAAAAACAGGATATTTGCTCACTTTATGTCCTGTTTTATATGGAGTATTTGCAGTATGCTACCAGCAGACAGGAGGTCATCAAAATGGATGTTGTAAAAATGGGAAAATTCCTTCAACTACTTCGCAAAGAAAAGGGACTCACGCTGGAACAGCTTCCAGAGCAGATGTATGTTGCACGCAGAACGGTCTCACGTTGGGAGACGGGCAGCAATATGCCGGATCTTGATGTATTGATTGAATTGTCTGATTTTTATGCTGTTGACCTTCGTGAAATCTTAAATGGAGAAAGGAAAAGTGAGCGTATGAAAGAAGAATTAAAAGAAACTGTATTGGATATTGCGGAATATAGTAATGAAGAAAAGTCAAGACTGCTACGCAGGCTGCATTGGTTGTTCATCATAGGTTTTATTGGATTTGCTGTGTTTATTGTGATTGCATCGTTGGGGCTGGAAACGACTGCACCGTATGAAGAGATAGGAAGCGTTGGCCTTGGCTTCGCATTTGGTATGATGATTGTCGGCGTGATTTTTACCAGCCGATACGCAGCCAAAATCAGAGCGTTTAAGCTCAGAATTTTGGGTAAATCCAGAAATAATGATTGATGAATAATCAAGACTAACAGCCCATTTCAATGGAGTGCGAGCAAAAAACTGATGACAAAGTCCGATGGACTTTGTCATCGATTCGTTTATTTATCTTCAAGCATCTGCTCGACTTCGTTCATTCTGCCGTCGGCAAGCTCAGAGGAAATAAGCACCTGACCGCATTTCGGACAGCAGGGAAGATCCTCACTGAAGGAGCGCTCCAGATATTCAAAGACGGCTTTTTTGATTTCAACTGCTTCGCCGCACTTGCGGCATATCCATTTGCCTTCGATATTAGTCATAGTAATCTTCACCGTCCCTGAAATGCATCCTGTGACAGTATGCGTCAAGAATTTCGTAGGTTTCACCATTTTTGCGGAATTCCACCCAATATGTTATGGTTTTCCTCGCAAGGAAACAGAGCGTGATGCCGCTTTCGGGATTGTAAAAGCCCGTTTTTGCCTCTTCGCTGTGCCAAATCGTTTGCCGCACGTCAAAATCCGTTATCAGCTTTTCTTCCATATGCGCTCTCGCGGCGGGCGTGATATCGGTTTTTATCACGTCCCACGGATGCGGCTTTTTCACAAATCTGATATTTTTGTATTTTTCAAGAAGTGTTTCCTTGACCATAAGACCGTTCTCCATTTTTTCGTCGAGGTTCGGCAAAGCTCCGCCGTCTATATCGAAAACAGCATCGAGAATATGGCGGCATTCCTTGCCCTGACTTTTAAAGATCTCGCGGCAGTTTGCACAGTAGACAAGGTACGGATATTCAGAGTCCTCAGCGCGGCTGCGGATGATATTTCCGTACAGTGCGGGGTCTGCAAGCCGTATGTGGCCGCCGTTGCCGCAGCATTTTCCACCGGAATCATAATCGCTGATCTTCGTTTTGCAGCGCGAAGCGATATTCCGCACGGAATTCATAACACCCGGCGTTGCATAAACGGCGCACGGGTCAAACACCGAAACGGTATCATATTCGGATAAATCACCGGTTACGCCCATTTCGTCAAGCAGCGTATAAAGCGAAACGGTTTTTATCTCGGGCAGGATCGTTTTCAGCATTTTTGTGCAGGAGGTGCACGCCGTGACGAGTATCGGCTTTCCGAGACTTTCCCAGTTGTCGCGGATATTCTGCGTATTCTCATTCAGAATGTCCGTTGCACCTGCCCAATATGACGGCGCACCGCAGCATGTGCCGATGATTCCCGCACCGTAGTTATCATGCAGAAATTCATACGCGCGTATGACATACTCGGGATTTGATGCACCGAGCTGGCAGCCCGGGAAGAACGCATATTTACACGGCTTATCATCGGGAGAAAACTCAAACGCCGCTTCTCCGGAGAAATGGATCTGATTCCTTATCCAGAAATAATGGAATGCCGGAGGATAATCGCCGCGCTCGTACCTGTTCTGACGTGAAAAGCAGAACAGTCCCGGCAGATCCGTTTCCACAGGGCATACGTCCTTGCATCTTCCGCACAGATTACACGCATACACGGCTTTTGTTGCACTGTGAGATGTGATAGGCGGGCGCACCTGAGAATCCATATACACATCATTTGAAAAGCGGATCGGTGTTTTTTTGTATTTTTTCATAAATTCGCATACGTTGAGACAGGAATCACAGTTGCACTGCATACATCTGGATGCTTCGCGCTTTGCTTCATCCTTTGTGTAAACATCACCGGTTTTCGGAACACGCTCTTTGCGTTCTGCGCCGTCATGCTCGACGATGCGCGTGCAGTGTTCTTTTTTCCATATCTGAACGCCGAAATCGGGCTTTCCGGAAAGAATATACGCTTCGATATAGTTTGCGACTGTGAGGCCCTCTGCCATGGCTTCGGTCACCGTTGCGCGGCAAAGCTCCCCGCAGGCAAAGACGCCGGGGTATTTTGTCATATATGTGTCATGGCTGCGCGTGCGCGCGATATCCGTAAAGCGGCTTCCTTTTCCGGTCGCAATGAGCACGGCGTCATAATTGCGCATGGTTTCGATATCGTATATTTCATCAACAAGATGAAACTGTACGCGCGTTGTTCTGAATTTTGACGCGAAGTCAAGCGCAAAGACATCAAAATCCTCATGATCTTTTAAGCTTCCGCCGATTTCATTCGTTTTTTCATAAATATCGACAATGTATTGCTTTTGAGACAGCATGAACGCGGCAGAAAGACCGCATACGCCCGCCCCGATGACGGCAATTCGTTCATTTTTCAAAGCCCCTGCATACGTTTCCGGCGTGTGGGATTTGGCGTATTCTATGCAGGCGTGCTCAATATCGTTTACCGAGATGGCATCATCACCGATATAAACACGCTGACATATATCCTGACACTTTTTACCGCAGATATTGCAGGCGACTGAGGGAAAAGCAAGAGCATTCAGCAGATCCTTGTAGCATGAATCCCAACGCCCGCGTGCGGCTTTTTTCAGAAAAGAACGAATATCCAAATGAAACGGACAGGCGTATGAGCACGATGCCGGCTCGCCGTTAAAGCATTTTTCCGTAAATTTATTTGCCTCTGACTGGAGCATAGTATTACCTCCGTTTGATAAAAGCGGGACATAGCGTCCCGCTTTTATCATTATACCATTCTATCGCTTGTTTTACAACAGATTACATGGGATTTGCTTCGATTTCGTCGAATTCATCGTCGAGATCAGAGCCGAGGAAGTATTTCGGCGGAGTGAGGTCTTCACCGCGCTGTAATTTCTCCCAACCTGCCTTGACTTTATCCGGTGTTGCAGGAAGTGAATATACACGGACGCCGCAGGCGTTGTTGATGGCGTTGATAACTGCCATGTGACCGGATGACTGGAAGCACTCAGAGCAGCCGGAGGAGCCGTGAGGTCCGTTCGGTCTCGGAGTCTCCTGGAAGATGATGTTGAAGTCATCGGGGATAGCGTCGATCGTCGGAGCACCGCAGCCGACAACGTTGCCGGACTTCTTGGACAGCGGATCGTAATCCTCGGAAAGAGCAAAGCCGATGCTGTGGGAAAGTCCGCCGTAAGCCTGACCGAGAACGGCAAGCTTATTGCCGATCGTTCCGACGTCAGCAACTGTCGTGTACTTGAGGACCTGTGTCTTACCGGTCGTGACATCGACCTCGACCTGGCAGAGGTTTATGCCGTACATGAAGGTGGAATCCTTATCACCGGAGCCGTCATTCGGGTCAATGTTCTCAAGACCGATGTTCATCTGATCATAGTGACCGATGAACTTGGTCGGGAGACCTTCTGCGACGGCTTCTTCATATGTTCTGTATGTTCCGTCCGCCTTGCGCATAGCATCGAGGAGCTTGTTTGCGCCGTCGATGGTCGCGTTGCCGCACATATAGTGCAGACGGCTTGCGGCTGCAAGACCTGTATCCGGGCAGGTCTTTGTATCGTTCATGCGGAGAACGATCTGCTCGGGCTTTACGCCGAGAGGAGCGAGAGCCTTGAGAATATGCGTCATGGAGCCGATATCGCCGCCCTGACCGACATCTTCCCATGTGTTGGAGAACATGAACTTGCCGCCGGGGAGCATTTCGATTTCAACATCCGCCGTATCAATAGCGCCGACTGTTGCAAGGAATCCGCCGAGCGCCATGCCGACGCCGACATGTCTGCCTTCTGCCTTTGCCGCTTCTGCTTCTGCCTTGTACTGATCATAGTAGGGTTTGATCTTCTCGAGCATCTGCGGATACAGGTACTCTTTGTCCGGTCTCTGGTTGATCGTGAGGTCACCGGGACGAGCACAGTTATCATAACGGAACTGCCATGCGTCGATGCCTGCTTTTTCAGCAGCCATGTCGATGAGAGCTTCTGTTGTTGTGTAGATCTGCGGTGAGCCGAATCCGCGGTAAGCTGTATTGTAGGAATGGTTGGAAACTACGCCGCGGGAAAGAGCGCGGATGTTCGGAATGTTGTAGCCATGGAAGCCAATGGTGACAAGGTTATTGAAAATCATTGGGGCAACGCCGGAGTACGCGCCGTGGTCAAGAGCGACATCGTATTCGCAGGCGATGATCTTGCCGTTTTCATCAACAGCGATACGGCCGTTTGAGAAAGTAGCGGAACGCTTGCCGGAAACCTTGTTGAACTCGGCATAGTTGAGGCTGATGGAAACAGGCATGTCAAGATTCTGCATAGCTGTTACGAGAAGTGACGGAACGGGGCTTGTGATACCGTAACCGAACATACCGCCCGGAGCGTTGGAGATGATGTGGAGGTTTTCGGGAGCAACACCTGTTGCACCTGCTGTTGCGCCGAGTGTTTCGGTGAGGTTCTGGCATTTAAGCTGGATGGTGTATTTTCCGTCTGTGTCAATATAGCCCTGACCCATATCAGCCTCGATAGGCAGATGCGGCTCATGCTGAGAATGGAAGCTGCCTTCTGCAACGTATGCTGCGTTGTCGAAGATATCGTTTACATCCTCGCCCTTCTTGAGAGGCTGGATCGTATGGAAGTTGGGGAGAACATTGTGAAGCTGCATAGCACCGGGAGCAACAGCCTCGGGGCCTGTCATGTAATACGGCAGAATTTCGAGATCCTGCTTTACAAGCTTTGCGGCAGCACGGGCATGCTCAACAGAGTCAGC